>CANHSF010000098.1 GCA_947463065.1 Flavobacteriales bacterium
ATCAATACCCCGATACCGCTGAGGATATAATCAAAGGTATCGCTTTTCAAAAACATATTGATCAACGAAGAAACAATCACCCCAATGAGCGCCATCATAAGAATAGAACCCATTTTGGACAAATCGGTTTTTGTGGTGTAGCCGAGCGTAGCCATCACACCAAAAACAACAGCAGTTATCATGAACACCTTGCCGATCGTACCCAAATCATAAATGAAAAAGATGTAAGACAAACTGACACCCATGATGGCAGAGTATCCGAAAAAGATCGCCATTAAGGCACCAAATGACAGCCGATTGAACGCAAAACTCATCACTAGAACGGCTACCAAAGGAGCAAACATGACCACATAACGCAAAACACCACCGTTGATGAAAATGGACTCAGACCAGCCCGCTTGCACCGAATACCATGCGAATCCCGCTGATACCAGCAAAGCCACAGTCATGTAAGAAAACACGTTCGCCACAAATGAACGAGACGTCTGAAACGATTGCGCATCTAGCGCTTCGTTGTTGAATTGATCGTAATTCATAGTATTTAAAAAAAATTTATTCGGTTTGTTGAGATCAAAAATAGTTCCTATTTCCGAATCAATGAAATAAACTCCTCGCGGGTTTTATGATTATTTAGAAACTCCCCACTAAAGGCGCTGGTGGTCGTGGCGCTGTTTTGTTTGCTCACGCCGCGCATTTGCATGCACAAGTGCCTGGCCTCCACCACCACCGCAACGCCATGAGGACGTAGGGTATGTTGAATGCAATCGCGGATTTCAATGGTCAAGCGTTCTTGCACCTGCAATCGGCGCGCAAAGACATCCACCAACCGAGGCAGTTTGCTCAACCCAACGATTTTGCCATCGGGAATGTAGGCGATGTGCACGTGGCCAAAAAAAGGCAACATGTGATGTTCGCAAAGACTATACATTTCAATGTCCTTGACCAAAACCATTTCGCTGTAATCTTCCTCAAACATGGCACTGCGCAGCACGGCCTCACCATCTTGCGCATAGCCGTTGGTCAAAAAATCATAAGCCTTGGCGACACGCTCAGGGGTTTTTAGCAAACCGTCGCGTTCAGGATTTTCACCAATTTGCCGAATGATTTGCCCTACAGCATCAGCAATGTTTTGTTGTCGTGGATTGAGTTCTGACATGCAATCAAGAGGTATTACTGGACAGGGCCGAAGTATTCGACGATATTGTTTTCCGTCTCATACAATTTGATGCTGTGCAAATCACAGCCTGAAGCTTGTATTGGTGCCTCGAGTTGTTCCCAAATCGCAATGGCAAAGTTCTCGCAACTGGGCATAATCCCGGACATGAAATCCACATCCAAATTGAGGTTGCGGTGATCCACTTTGTCGGTGACATACTTGGATACGATATCGCGCAAGGCCTTCAGGTCCATGCAGTAACCGGTATCCGGATGTGGCTCACCTTTGATGGTTACAAACAAATCAAAGTTGTGTCCGTGCCAATTTGGATTGGAGCACTTGCCAAATGTCGATAAATTCTTTTCTTCATCCCAAGCGTTGTTCCACAGCTTATGTGCTGCATTGAAGCGCTCTCTTCGGGTGGCGTATACGATTTTGCGGGCCATTCGATCTGTATTAATTCAACGGCCGCAAAGATAGACAATAGCGCAGTCCGAAAAACATGACAAAGGCAAAGGAAATGAACTTAATGCGACCAGCGCCCCCACTTCCATGGTTTCCAAATCCGGGTGTTGCTTCTCCAAAAATGAAGCACCAAATAGACCAAAACAGGAGAGCCAAAGGTCAAAAAAGACAAGTAGATAAACGACAAGCGAACGTTGCGCTTGCGCACGCCCATATATTCTGCAATACGGGTGCAAACACCGTATATGCCTCGTTCTGCTACATTTCTAAATAATTCCATCGAATGATTGCATTCAAAAATTGTTTTCACTTGCGTAAACCAACTTCGCTAACAAAAGTACTGCAAGTTCCAACAAATCCCAACCTCTAGTAGATTATCATGTAAACAACATTACCTATATTGAAACAATTCACCCCACTTATTGATTTTTGCCTCTACGTCGTTTTTAGGATGTCCACTCCAATGCGGCAACTCAAACATCGTTTTTCACTGCAATACCGGTTGTATAACTGTATCATGGCTTGCGCATCCCCCGCATGTTTGGCTCCAATGCCCAATTCTTTCCACATACGAATAATGCGGTTGTTCTCGACTTCGATCAACTCCAACAGCAACATCGCTCGCTGCATGCAGAAGGAATCGTTCAAGTGCCGGCCATAAGCAAAAAGATTTACAGCTATGGCATTGATGATCAAACCATCGATAAAGTCATCGCCCGGCGCCGGTCCCAAGGACGATTCGGCGCATTTGCTCCGCGGACGATCAAACATGGTATGGCGATTCCAATACTCCGGAGCCCGACAAACCAGCGTTTTGCGCAGGTCCGACAAATCGGCCAATTCCAAAACACCTTGAAGCAAGCTGTCGTTGTTGACCAGCAAATCCACCATTTGACCCATGCGCACCGTCGGATAACTCCAAGGTCGCAGACCAAAAAATTGCCATTGCAATTGCAACGGTGGAGCCAATTGGTGCTTGGCCGCAACAAATTGATACTCTTTCCAAAGCTCTACAGCATACCCATCTGTATGCTCTTCGCGCAACAAACCCGACTGGCCATAGAACAACGCCATCAGTTGGAAAGGATCCGAACGCAACCGCAAAACCAATTGAAAAGGAATGCGCTCTGCGAGTTGCTCCATGGCCTCTCCATTGACTTTGCCGCCAAAATAACGCGCCAACAGCCGGTAAAAGACCTCGTTCCAATCTCCGCGTGTCCGTTGCAACTGCCGCAAGGTCAATTGCGACTTTTGCTCCAATCGCTCAATGAGAAGAGCATCGCGAAAAGAAGTCCAAACAATGGATTGCACGCGCTGCAATTGATTGCGACAAGGAATGCCCTTGCCATGTTGCATCCATTGCTGATAGCGCTGCCATTGACTATCGTAGAGATAAGGCGCCATGACAAAAACCGGCAAATCGCCCGGTTGCTTCAAATGAATGGGCATATTATCGGCGTACACCACGTGCAACACCACCGTCGCATACATCGGGTCCGTATGATGGCCATGTTTTTTCCAATCGCTAGCTGCAATGTGAATCTCCACATTGCCTACCCACGTTTGCTCACCGATGCGCACACGCGCCTGAAGAAAATCAGGGCCGCCATTGTGATTGTGTACACCCGAGCTCAAAATCCGAAGCGAAGCGCCGCTGGTGGTCACCAGATGTGTTGAATTGAACAAACGGTGTTTCCACACATAATGCAAAAAGTCCTCAGTCATAGGTGATTTTGTATTGATGAAAAACAAACCTACTACCGAGCAACGCCCCTCTGTATGCGGCAAGGAAACGAAGTGAATAAGTGTTGTTTTGACTCCGTTTTTTCTAGCCAATCAGCAGCTAAATCCCTGTTAAACGGCTTAATCGATTATTCGCAAATGCGCTGTATGACAAACATCACTATCGCCGACAAATCGCCGCTGCAAAGGGCTTCGACGCCTCCAAGCATTTCAGCCTATCCATTCTAGAATAGGGATGAAAAAAAACACTACATTTGATTGTACAAATAACCCACACACATGAAATTCAACACATTGCTTAGCGGCCTCCTTTGCATTGCTTTGTTCAGCGGATGCGACAAAATGAACGACAAACGCTTCTCCACCACCATTCCTTTGGTGTTTGAGATTGACAAAGCCGAGGGAGCGGAACTGGTGGTCGATCTGGAAGATGATTTAACCGCCTTGATCAACGAGGAACTCAACTCGGTCAAAGGATCAATCAAGTCCTATGAATTGGTCAGTGTAAAATACAAAATTTGGGAGTTTTGGGGAGTTGAAGAAACAACATTCAGCGGCAGTCTCGGGATCGGCAACAAAACCTCCACCGTCCCCGGAGTGGAATACACCTTCAGCGAAGTGAGCATCAAGGCGGGAAATGACAATCCCAATCAAGTGACCATGAACTTCAACAGTCAAAGCATTGATCGTATTCAACAGTACTTTTTGGACACCAATGGTCTGCGGCTTTACCTCAATGGAAGCACGAGCCACGCCCCGATCCACTTCAAATTGGCTGTAGAGGTGAATGTAGACGCTATTGCGGAAGTCGAACGATAATTCGGTTTTGACAGGTAAACAATTTCAAGCCACCAAGATAAATTGCTTGGTGGCTTATTTTTTTTGTGACAATCGCTTCTCCGGTGCGCGCAACTTCGCGATGTGCTTGGCGATATAGCGCTGCCACGCCGGAGTATGCCAAGTCAATTGCCCTTCCAATATGGAAGCCAACTCCTCCTTCAGTTCTGGATATTTTTTGAATTGTTTGGTAACAAAAGCAAGCGAGTGATACTTTGATGCGGGGTCAGCAGCAGGGCTATTGATCAAGGCAAAACACTTGTCCAAAAACCAACCCTCCATTTCCTCAGGTAGCTTGCAGTTGCTCAATATTTTGACCATTTCGCGCTGAACACCTCCTATGCGTGTTGTATCGAGAGTTTTGCGCCATTGATCCAAAAAGGCGTTGGCCATTCGATTGTCCAAGGTGGAGACATGCCCCAACACCCAAGACGCTTTCATGGCGTGAATCTTATTCGTCGATGCCACAAAATCGGTCAACTGCGCAAACACATCGTCAGAGGCCAAGGCCTCTTGCACCAAGGCATTGACTTCATCCTTTTTCATGCCCGAACGCAAGCGATCTTTCAAATCCATGGTTGTACAAAAGCAAGTCACATCGATCACTCACTCGGCAAGGACAGATGCCATTCCCGAATAATTATCGTGTTTGGGTTGAGCTGATTATTTGCCCGCCTTCTTTCGCGGCTGTGGCTTTGGCGCGTCAGCATCTTCCAATTCCTCTTGAATGATTGGTGCCGACGTATCTTCTCCATTGGTCAACTTTTGGAGCAATTCATCCAATTGTTCTGCACTCAACGACTTGGCGATAATCTTGTCGTCTTTGTCCATCAAGTACACCTTGGGCGTGCTATTGACATCCCAATATTGATGGAAGTTGAGGCTTTCGAGGGTGGTGACTTTATCTTGAAAAATGAGCTTTTGAGCTACCTCGTTTTTCATGATATCCGATGTGCGACTGACACTGGTAAACTCAATCTGATTGTCGACCAAAAATTTCTTCCATTTATCGACCTCCAAGTTGTTGTGCACACCGTACACTTCCAAGCCTTTGCTTTTCCACTTTTTGTATAAATCGTTGATCTTTGGGACCTCCTTCTTGCAATGGCCGCATGTGGCTTCCCAAATGACAACGAGTGTGTAATCTGCTTTAAGCGCTTTCATGCTGGTCCACACTCCGCTGGAATCCGGCAAGATGATATCGTAAGGAATTTCGCCGCACAAACAATGGCGCTTCTCATCTGCGCTTTCTTTCATTTCGGCTATCTTCTCGGGCTTCATCCAATCGCAGAGCCCTTTGGCGTAGTAGTTATCCACCATGAATACGAAACCTTCGTCCATACACATGATTTTGGAAGCTTCAAAATTGTAGGTGAATTGATGGACAATGTATTTGAAAAGATCGGGGTTGCCCGCTGTGCGATCAATCAACTTTTTGGCCTCCACAGTCATGGTATCGGCAATCTGCGGCAATGTAGAGGTGATGTATTTTTCGATCAATTTATGAAAAGTCTGGTCGCGCACCATTCGGGGGTCTTTTAGATCGACATTGTCCCAGAAATGGCTTCGGTAATAGTAGTAGCTGAACTTCTTCTTTTCTTCTTCGGTGAGGTGAGCGGGCGCCTCCGGAACGGTAATCTCCATCGTCATTTTGATGAGCTTACAAACCAATAAATCCGGGTGGTCTTCGATCAATTTCTTTTGATGAGCAATGACCTCTTCGTTCATCTTTTTGAGTTCATCCAAACACGGCTTTTTTTGCTCCTCCGTTTTGGTGCTGTCGTTGAGGCAAGCATCCAGCGGTTCGCGCGATTTGCGTTTGCCATTGATGTATTTGATGTAATCGAAAAACACCTTGTTGTTCTCCGATTTTTTAACCACCATATTGTCCACACTGGCGCTGAAATCTGCCTCCAATTCGATCTGCTCATCGGCTACTATGAAATCGAAGTAAACCGGCCCTGGCATTACCAGTGCATATTTGCCGCACTCGTTGAATGGTTTTCCTTCGAATTCGAACTGACCTTTGCTGTTGAGGCGGGTGGTATCGTTGTAATACAATTTATTGCCATAGTAATTGGCCAAATACACAGTAGTGTCTTTCAGTCCTCGGATGGTCCCTTTGATCGTGTATGGGATTTTTGTTGTTTTGGCAGCGTTGCCGGTCGATTGTGATTGGGCAACGCAAGAAATCAAGGTCGATGCGCAGAACAAAATTACTGCGCTGAAATAACTCATTTTTTTTATCATATCAATCAATTTCACTTGCTCGTTTAAAGACGCATTAAATGCGGTCAAGGTTGTACAAAAGTAATTGTATAAGCCAAGTCCATGAGAACCTCTGATATACAATTTGTAAACAGGCAGATCGAGCAAACTGGGGTGGAATGATTCTGCCCGCTTTTGGTCGATGGCCTGAAAAACAGAAACTTGGGGTCGGCACAACAATGATTGTTCCAAAAAAACTTTACCATTTGGTTGCATTTCATTGACACTGCGCTAGGATTGCGCATCTACCTTAGCGCCCATGAAGAGGGTTGGAGTCATTGGTTGCGGTTGGTTGGGCTCGGCATTGCTTGACCAATTGAGCATGTTGGGGTATAGCACCTTCGGTACCTTCCGAAGCCATCCACCGCTTGGTCAACACACCACATACATTTGGTCAGGAGAGGCCCCTCTGAGCGACGAACTCAAACATGCCTTGCTTTTATGCGACGCTGTAGTGGTCACTGTTCCGCCTCAACGCGGCCTAACCGACAGCGAAAACATCGCGTATCACAAACACCTTGCACACGCGCTGAGCACCATCAACGATCAGATGCAGGTCGTTTATACCTCTTCCACATCGGCCTACGGACAGCGCGAAGGTGCTTGCGTAGAGCATGCTGCGGAACCAACGTCGCGAGCCTATGGCATCGAAAAGGCGTATCACATGTATTTCGAAAATACTACCATACTTCGTTTTGGGGGATTGGTTGGTCCTCAGCGGCAGCCCGCACAATTTCACAAAGAAGGTCAATCTA
Source organism: Flavobacteriales bacterium (assembly GCA_947463065.1). Classification (GTDB taxonomy): domain Bacteria; phylum Bacteroidota; class Bacteroidia; order Flavobacteriales_D; family Sanyastnellaceae; genus CANHSF01. Next base: position 7,225 of record CANHSF010000098.1, read on the forward strand.
TCGCGCAACCAACTGCTTGGGTAAATATGACGCATAAAGCAGATGCCATCGCTGCCATCGTGCATCTGATTCGCTTGGAATCGTATGGCATTTTCAACGTGGTAAGTCCCGAGCATGTATCGCGCAGGGACTTTTATACTAAAGCGTATGAACGGGCAAATCTGGTCATGCCTCAGTTCACCGAAGATGAAGCAAAGGGCAAAAGAGTGCTGAGCGATAAAATCATGCAGCGACTGGGGTTTGCATTTCAATATGCCAATCCTTTGGACATGTTATAAAGACGCAGATTGAGTTGGCGCCCTAATTTATTCATCCACGTTGCTGCAAATGCCCATTATTGAGATCTCACTCAGATTTTAGCGACTTCGGGCATCAATGCGATTCACAAATGCCTTCCAAAATTGATTTCCATTCGGCTTCCAATGCCGACTGCTTATTGGAAGCGTACCACTTGTGCAATGCGACTTTCCAAATATCGGCAGAAATACCGTTTGCCTTGGCATTTTGTATGAGTTGAACGGCTTCCGCAGGTCGTGGCCCCCAATGCGTGACATACTCCCCAAGTTCGTTGAACAGAATCGCAAGAGGAATGGCTTTGGCCTGTTGCGTGAGATAAAGAGCGATCCATTCGGGATGCTCATCGCGAAGCACGATGCTGAATTTCCAATCCTTGGCCTTTTGAGCAAAGGCATGCAACGCAGGAACAATCTGAGCAGCATCGCCGCACCAACCTTCGGCAATTACTACCATATGAAAACCGGCTGGAGCACGACGCAATGCCTCTGTGATTGGTGAACCTGGAGTATAATGCTTGTCCCAACGGTTCATGCGCTGTTCATTGAGCAGAGAATATTGCAACAAGGCTTCCGTTTGCTCAGGACCCGTAACCATATTCTGTGCGTGCAGCTCTTGGATCAGTTGGCGGTATTGCTCATACGATAAAAGGTTGCTTTGACCATTTTTGTAGCATGCATTGCGTTGTTCAGAAAGTGAATCCGTGAGCGTTTCCATAATAAGTATTTGTTACAAATTTAGGTTGGCCACTAAAAGCAGAGCGATCAACGTGCCTTCATTATTTGACTCTTATCCATCGCTCACATAAATAGAACCTACTTTTAAAGTGTCCGATCTCAGCAGTTCTTCAACCCAGCAATGCGAGGTAAATGACCGAAAGTGATCGATTTACCTGTACAAAACGACCATGCACCCAATCGCCAAACTGCACAGCCAATCCATGTTAAGATGGTCATGCATTCTTGCTATTTCAAAAACAATTGGCACCACCACAAACTGACCTTGATCAATGCGAGCGATTCCGCATTAGCTTGCACCGAAGAAGAACAAGAAAAAAAGAAACATGGAGTTGACAACAAACCTGCGTAAGATGCGCACCCATTTGGACGAAAACCAAATGGCCCAATACCTTTTGCCTGTCTACGACAACCTCGATTATTCGCACGATGTGTCGGTCAACAGTTGGATTGGCAAGACCATCACCATCGCCTATCGCGGGCAAATCAACTGTGTAGAAACAGGCAAATCCATCAAAAAGACATTTGGCGAAGGCCTGAGTTATGATGCATTTCTTCGATCGCCATTGGCATCGCCAAGCATCATACGCCCGGAACTGAGTCGCATCCATGAAGGTATTGCACTCCGCGATGAGGCGTGGGAGCGCGAGCACCATTTGGTTCCACATTTTGTGTATCTGAGCAAAACCAGCCACATCAAAGTGGGCGTAACCCGCGTGGGCAATGTACCATCGCGGTGGATCGATCAAGGCGCCGCGGAAGCCATTGTGTTGGCAGAAACACCCTATCGCCAATTGGCCGGGGCAATCGAAGTTGCGTTGAAGGACACCTTATCGGACAAAACTTCTTGGCAGGCCATGCTCAAAAACACCATTGCCGAGGATGTGTCATTGTTGCAGAAAAAACATGAGATTGCGGATGTGTTGCCCCACGAATTTCAGGACTATATCTCCGATGACGACCGCGTCCACAGCATTAACTATCCGGTGGAAACCTATCCCACAAAGATCAAAAGCATCAAATTGGACGACCTGACCGATTACACCAACCGCCTGATTGGCATCAAGGGGCAATATTTGCTTTTTGAACACGGGCATGTACTCAATATCAGATCCCACGCGGGTTACAGGGTGCAATTGGACGCTGGAGACCTTTAAAACAGACCACATCCGGTAAGCAACAGAAATATAAATTGAATAATAAATGAAAGAAAAAGTTGCACAATTGAAAAATCGGTCTAAATTTGTCGTATCAGAGTGATTTCAACATCTTCGTTTCCGTGTTTATGTTCACTGCAATAATGTTTGTTGGTTTTTCAACTCTGAAAGTTATAGTTAATTAAACAAACATTTTTTTTAAATGAACATTTTTGTATCAGGCTTGAATTACAGCATTTCAAGCGAAGAGTTGACAGAGGTATTCGCTGCATTCGGCGAAGTAGCTTCAGCTAAAGTGATTATGGACAAAGCTACCGGTCGTTCACGCGGCTTCGGTTTTGTTGAAATGCCACAAGACGACGAAGGTCGCAGCGCTATTAGCCAATTGGATCAAAGCGATGTGAAAGGTCGTAAAATCAGCGTTAAAGAAGCGGAAGAGCGTGCACCACGTACGTTCAGCAACGATCGCCCACGCAACAACAATTTCCAACGTCGTGAAGGTGGTTTCAAACCACGTTTCAACCGTGATGGTGGAAACCGCGGCGGTGGTGGTTACCAGAGAGATGAATACTAGGATCATACGCTAACACATTCGAAAAAGGCCGCTCTGCGGCCTTTTTCATTTTTCTGATTTTCACCTGCAACTATCGATCATTGGCAGAGGACATCCTTGGCTACAATTCGCCAACCTACCTCAACTTAGCAAAAACCAAAGGCAATTGCAAAACAAAACATTCAAGCTCCCATAAGCCGCAGTTGAAGCGGTATCGCCCAGCAATAAACATCGCTATTCATCAAAATCGATTTGCTTGTGAACGCGCGTTCATACCCTCAATCCACAGCCAAACCAACCAACGGTCGTAGTTGGCCAAACCATCCTGCATGCCCATGGTTTTGAGGTATATCGCATTGGATTTCGAACCGAGTTGCGCCATTTGTCCCGTGTAAACAGCAAAGTTGGATTTGACCTTTTGATGGCGCAAAGTCAGTTCTGATGAACACTGTTGTCGCGACCTTTCGAATGCTGCCTGATCCAACTGCAATAGCATTCGACGAAGTGCACACCACAATTCGTATTGGGCTTTCCAATGCGCTGCAGCATCTGTTTCCACACCCAACGGAGTAGTCAAAGCTTTGTAGGCATGATAGTCGGCCTCGCCTTCACGCGCAATGCCATAGCCATGGGCCATTTCGTGCGCCTGCACAAAAGGCAATACCTCCACAGGCAATGTTTCACTCAAATGCCCTTCCATGCTCCAAGGCAAATAAATACCACTCACCCCCAAATACCTCGTGATTCCACCTTCACACCAAGCCCGTGCTCTGACTCTGCCCGCTGTGGGCCATTGTGTTTGAGCCAAGAAATGCTCAAGCCTTTCCCGCACCTCCGACTCGGTCATGGCTATTTCGGCATGAGCCAAATGGGTTTCAAGGTCTGTTTGAACCTCCATCAACCAATTGTAAACCTCAATGCTGCTCCAATGCACATCAACGTCCGGTTTTTTGGAGGGCATGAAATACAAGAAACCCCACAACCAAAAAAAACTACTGAACAGCCACAAAAGCAATTGGAACAATCCACGCCACGACCACGATCGTTGCTTCACACACCTTCCAATGCCCCAAATCCCAAAGAGCATCAACCACACTCCCGAAGGAATCGGCAATGCACCCAATGTATAATCGTAGGCGACACGCCAAACCTGGAACAATGAGCGCAAATACAACCACTCCACTGCACCAGGCCAGATGGAAAAAAGGCCCATCACAGCTAGGGTTACCAAGGCCGCAATTGCCGATCGATAAAACCGTGGATCCTTGCTTTTGATCATGGATTGGTCCCCCCCATGCAGCACAGCACGGCTGTGGAACTTACCTTTTCTCAGGCCATTCCATCGATGTTTCCAACGATCAAGGAGGGATTTTTCATCCATAATGTGTATTCGCTTTGAACAGAACAAAGCTCTGCAATGTTAATCTGAATCAAGTTATATTATTCGACATTAACGATAAAATTGTATCCCAAACAATACCATGAAAAAACTCTATTACGCATACCTCAGCCTAGGCCTTTTGGCTTTGTATATCATCACCACCTCATCCAGCCTAGGACGCGCTACCGATGATAACGTGGGCAACACAGGAGCTCCCGGCGAAAGCCAACTGTGCAGCAATTGCCACAACAATGGTAGCTATGGTACGGTGAATGTTAGCATTCAAGTTTTTGAAAATGGCACCACCAATCCGGTCAATTTTTATATTCCCAATACCGTGTACGACATGCG
>CANHSF010000099.1 GCA_947463065.1 Flavobacteriales bacterium
TGTGGTGCGATTGGCACTGATGCCACCGTAAAAATCGAAACTGGTGTTGACCTTTTGTCCACCCCCATAGACATTGCCACTGACATTGAAGACCCACGCATCCCAAGGATCATCGATTGGATTTTCGCCCACCCCTTTTTGCAAACTGTCGGCTTTTTGTGTGCTTTGAATCATGACCTTGCTCCAATCCGAGGTATGAGCCAAGTAGCGGATCAGTCCAAGCCGCACGGTTTGAGCCAAAGCTTCGCGCACCTCTATTTCGGTTTGTATGGCATTGCTGGTAAAATGCAAGGTGTCGCGCATGCCCGAGAAATTCTCTAAACCGATGAAATTCAAATTGTAGTCTGTACCAAAAGAACCGGTGGGCAGCGATGTGATGAGCAGATTGACGTTGGCCACGTATTGGTCGCGAACAAAATCCACCCAAGTGATTTCAGTTTTGAGATAATCCTCATAACAATAACTGCAATTGATGAAAACGCGAAGCGCATTGGATTGCACGGCAGATGAGTCAGATGCAGGGTTTTGGCTAAAGCCAATGGCAAGACACATCACCAGTGACAGGGAGGTGATAAATTTTCTCATAATGTTTGGTTCGCTCGCAACTTAGGGTTTTGCAACGAATGTCCCCGACAAATTAACGTCTTTTATCAAAAGGACCTTACGAAGGTTTACCGCAATGTTGATGCTGCATGAGTTGGTTTCGCATCGAAGAACAACAAAAAAACAAAAAGATTGTCCTACGTCATGGCCATTGGCCCTGCATTTTAATCATCTTTGCTGCATGAATTTTCTGAAAGCAGCGCGGACCTGGAGTTGGATTGCCGCAATGTTATTGATTTCGCATCATGTTTATGCCCAGCCGGGCCAGCGCGGAGGTCCACCAGCGACCACAGGACGCGTGTATGGCAAAGTAAAAGCCGACGTCACCAATGAATCCTTGGAGTTTGTTGTATTGCAAATATTTGAATCGTATGCCGATTCGACGCAGCGCAAAATCGTTGGCGGTGGTCTGACCGCGAGCAATGGAGATTTCTCGATAGAACCGATACCGTTGGACAAAGAGTTGACCTTGGTGGCCAACTTGATCGGTTTCGACCCAAAAACAATCACCTTCAAACTAATGCCGGGCAAAAGCGAAAAGGATTTGGGCAACCTGCTTTTGACCCCAAACGCCACGCTCAACGAAGTCAAGATCGACGGCAGCGACCCCAGTTATCGCATAGAGTTCGACAAGCGGGTATTTGACTTGGAGAAAAACCCAATGAGTGCAGGCGGAACAGCCGAGGATGTATTGCGCAACGTACCCGCCGTGAGTGTGGATGTGGATGGCAATGTAAGTGTCCGCAATACCAGCCCACAAATATTTGTAGATGGGCGCCCCACTACCCTGACCATCGATCAAATTCCTGCCGATGCCATTCAGCGCGTCGAGGTCATTACCAATCCATCGTCGAAATACGATGCCGGCGGAGGTGGTGGAATCATCAACATAGTGATGAAGCACAACCGGGGCAAAGGCTACAATGGCAGCATGCGTGCAGGTGTTGATGCCCGACCGCGGATCAATTTGGGCGGCGATATCTCCTTGCGTCAAGGCAAATTCAATTTTTTCGGCAACGCCAATTACAACCAGCGCAAGTCAATCTCACAAGGCTATACGCGCAGGACCAGCTACACCACTGATCCAGCAACTTACTTGGATCAAAATCAGGAGCAAATCAACAAAGGTTTCTTTCTGAATTCGCGAGCCGGTTTTGATTTCTTTGCCGATAACCGAAACACCTACACCTTATCGGGTTCGTTGACCAAAGGTCAGTTCAATCCCATGGACAATATTGATGCACAAACCGACACCTTGCTGGGTTTGACCAACAATCCGTTCAGCACCTACGACCGCGAATCGGAGACCAATCGCCAATTCCAAAATGCCGGAGTCAGTTTTTTGTACAAGCATCTGTTTAAGAAAGAAGGAACTGAGCTGACTGCCGACATCAACGTCAATGCCATTGAATCGCAATTCATTGGAGACTATGCCAATTATTACGATGACAGTTATTCCGTGATTCAACGCCAAAGCGGTGGTGCCCAGCAAAAACTGATTACCAGCCAAAGCGATTTCACCACGTTGATCAACGATAAAACCAAGTTGGAGGCCGGAATCAGAGGCAATGTGCGCTTCTTTGAAACCTCGTACACCAATTACATCAAAAACATCACAACCGGCCAATACGAAGAAATACCGCAGCTCTTTTTGGATTATGCATACGTGGATCAAGTGTATGCGGGCTATGTGAATTACAGTAAAAATTTGGAAAAGTGGAAAGTACAAGGCGGCTTGCGTTTGGAGAGCAGCAATTACGAGGGCAAGATCAGAGATACGACATTGACGTTCACAAACAAATATCCGCTCAGTTTTTTTCCTTCGCTCTACATCACTCGTGTGCTCAATAGCAAACAAGACGTGCAACTGGCCATGTCCCGCAAGATCAATCGCCCGTCGTTTATGCAGTTGGTTCCCTTCACAGACTACAGCGACTCATTGAATGTAAGCCGGGGAAATCCAGCGTTGCGGCCTGAGTTTACCCACTTGGTTGAACTGAGCTATCAATACAGCATCAATAAAAAGAACACCATCATTGCTACCGCTTTTGGTCGCTATATCACCGATCTTACTGTGCGCAATCAATTGGTGGAATACTCCGACGTATTGGCTGCAGAAATAGTGGTCAACTCATACGACAATGCGAACAACAGTTTGGCCTATGGACTTGAATTTGTTTCGCGCAATACAATTAGCAAATGGATGGAATTGACCACGAACATCAATTTGTACCACAGTGAAATCGACGGAAAAAACATATCCGAAGAATTGACCAACAGCATTGACAGTTGGTGGATCAAGACGAATGCATTGATTCGGTTGCCCAGACAATTCACCTTTCAGGCGTTGTTCGACTACAGTTCGCGCCGTGCATTGGAGATCGGCAGCAGTGAGCGCGGAGGCGGCATGGGTGGCGGCGGAGGCGGATTTGGCGGAGGTGGTGGCGGCGGTTTTGGCGGCAGCACCAACACCGTTCAGGGATATGTTCTACCCACCTATGGACTTGACTTGAGTCTGAAAAAAGAATTTGGCAAAAAGAAAAACTTCACGGCCACCATCAGCATCCAGGATGTATTGAAAAGCCGCATCACCTATACCCATTCCGAGACCAGTCTGTTCATACAGGACACGTATCGTCGGCGCGACTGGCAGTTGTGGCGCGTAAATGTCTCTTGGAAATTTGGTAAAGTGGATTCAGCACTTTTCAAACGCCGCAATACCCGTCAAGGCGAAGGTGGCATGGAAGGATAGCCCAACAACAGCATAAAAAAAAGGGAATGGCATCGTGCGCATTCCCTTTTTTATTTTGCATCTTCTCTTGTGCAGGCCTCCATTGAGATTCCCCAAAAAAGAGATTAGCATAACTGCGGTTGGACCATCGCTTACGCCTTGGCCAATTGGATTTCGGCTTCAAATTTCACGTCTTCACCCACCAAAATTCCACCGGTTTCAAGAGCGACATTCCACTCCAAACCGAAATCTTTGCGATTGATAACACCGCGAATGGAGAAACCGGCCTTTACGTTGCCCCATGGATCCTTGCCCACTCCACCGAAATCGATGCTCAATTTAATTTCTTTGGACACGCCCTTGATGGTCAATTGACCCACCAACTCATCTTTTGAAAAACGGGTAGAATCAAACACGATGAACGGGTGATTTTCCGCGTCAAAAAAATCAGGCGACTTCAAGTGGTTGTCGCGATCTGTATTGCCTGTATTGATAGAGGCCGACGCTGCTTTCAAGGTCACACTTCCAGCCGAAAACTGTTCGTCGCTGCTTTCTACGTTCACTTCCAATTGATCAAAACCACCGGTAACAGTAGCGATCATCATGTGCTTCACTTTAAATTTCAATTCGCTGTGAGCACCATCAAAATTCCATTTTTGACTCATTGTAATCTCTTTTTTTTTATTTAGGTTGCAAATGTGCAGGAACGCGCTGAGAGAATGCATTGATGAAAATCAATGATGCCGCCAAGCCAACCCGCATTTGAGGCAAACATAATCAAGGATAAGATTTTGGTGTACATCCAAGAAGACCATTTTCCCAACAACCAGCAACCCATACACCGCTATCGTGAATCGCCCATTTTATTGAGCAATAAGGACCATACTCGATTCGTTCACATTTTTTTTAAATCCAACCGCAAACAACCCAGATGGTTAGAAGTACATTCACCACCAAAACCACCACCTCGTGATTCACATCCGCGACCTTTCGTTTCAATACGGAAAAAACAAAATATACGACCAATTCAACCTGACCTTGGACGAACCAGGCATACATGGTTTATTTGGAACCAACGGCACAGGCAAAAGCACCTTGCTCAAAATCATCAACGGCCTCTTGTTTCCGACCACTGGCCAATGCGAGGTATTTGGAGAAAGTAGCCCCCAACGTTCGCCCGATCTTTTGGAAAAAATTTACTATTTGCCAGAGGAAATTGACTCACCAGCCATCACAGCGCAAGCATTTGGTGCATTGAAGGGGGCTTTCTATCCAAAATTTGATATGGCCAAATTGAATGAGTTGCTGATGCTCTTCGGCATACCTGAAAACAAATCCATGCACGAGATGAGTTATGGACAGCGCAAAAAAGCCATGATTGCCATTGCCCTTTCCACCAATGCCCCCGTGTTGCTGATGGACGAGCCCACCAATGGATTGGACATTCCAAGTAAGTTGAGGTTTCGGGAAGCCGTTAAGGGGTTTTTTCATCCCGAGCATACCTTGATCATTAGCACACACCAGGTGCGCGACTTGGATGAAATCATGAACCACTTATTGATTCTTCAAGAAGGTCAAATTCTATTTCAAGACAGCATTGCGCGCATTGAGCAAACCTTTGAGTGTTTTTCCGCCAACACAACCGAAGATTCCAGTGCCTCCCTGTTTCATTATCGAAATGGAGACGTGTCGCATCATATCCGACGCAACACCACCGGTCGCCCCAGTCCAGTGCATTTGGAAACATTGATCTCTGCATTTTTTGAACAACCCCAAGCCATGAAAAACGCCATCCAATGAGCACATTTCCCTTCAACTCTACTCGATTTAGCCGATTGATACGCGTGTATTTCAAAGAAAATGGACGCAGCTTAACCCGCGCAGTCATCGCTTACCTTATCATAAGTTTGGCCATTTGGTTGATCATCACTTCGATCCTTATCGCCGATAGCGATTCGTTTCATTATGCACTTCAAATGACCACGTTTGTGTTCATTGCCATTATCGGTCCAACACTCGCTGCGGGCTGGTTTTATGGCCGCATGAACAGTCCTGAACGACAAATTAGCTTTTTGGTGATTCCCGCTACCCATTTCGAAAAACACCTTTTGGCCACGTTGATGAGTATTGTGGTTCCGCTCATTGCAGGCATACTGACCTATTATGTTTGTGAAATTGTGTGCATCGAATTGCATCGTTTGTTGGCCGAACCCAAATTCTATTACTATGACCAAACATGGCGTGACATGGATGAATTCTATGGCAGACCACTGATTCTTCAATTGTACAAAAGAGACATCCTCTTTTCCTTTGTCGTGGGTGCTTTTAGTTTCCAAGGATTTTTCGCTGCGTTTTTTCAGTTTTTCAGCCTACACTTTACCAAGAACCGTATTTTCAAGATCGTTTTATTGATGGTGATTTTGACCACCTTCATCTCCACCTTTATCTTCTTGGTTTTGGAAAATCTCCACATGTCCGAGAACCGACTATTTGATCTCGTCGAGAATTGGGCAACATCCTTTATAGGGCGCGATATCGACGGATCAGAAATACTCCTTTTCGCCATTCCAGCAGCATTTAGCGCGGTGGTCTTATGGTATGCGGGCTATGTGCGACTCAAGGAATATCAACTTCAATAAAAATCGACCCAACATGAAAAATAGCATTCTCCTCCTCCTTGGGTATCTCTTCTTTTTGATGATCTGTTTTGTTGCCTTTGCCCAAACGGCGAAGAAACGCAGTCAATCCGAAGACATCACAGGTAGTCATTTAGAAAGCATCGATTTACCATCCAACTATCGGCACCTTGTGCTGAAGGGGGAATTGGAATCACAAATCACCGTGATCTGTATGCCGCAAGTGACGGGTTCCTTGCTGGAAGGAGTTATAGAGGATGGCGTGCTCGATCAACGATTATCCAACGACACGTTATACCTCACCTTTTCGGGTTCGAATCATTATAGATACCTCGAATTGTTTGTGCCAACTGGATTCCAAAGCATGGAGTCAGATGGTATAGAAGTGCGAGCGCGTACAAGCATCTTTCAGGGCGACCAACCGGGAAGAGTCACCATTCGCAAGAGTCATTACGATCAGCGCAATGTTCTGGACCTCATATTGGACCAAAATGACAAAGGCATCACATTGGACCTGGACAACTGCTTTACCACCATCCGTCATGAAAATAGCAATGCGACACCACCCTTGTATATCCGCAGCATGGAGTCGCGCATTCAATTCGATGAGTCGATTGAGCGTTATCCTTCCTCCATCGAAATTGCTGCCGACGACGCCTCTTTTGTTTCAGGAAATTTTGGAGTTACCAAAGCCTTACGACTTACCCCTTTGGATGTCACCCAAACGAGCGAATCATTGAAATGACCTGAATCCTTGGAGATTGCGTAAATTTGCGCGCATTTTCAGCAATCCATGAGCATTCAAAACGAAATACAGCGCAGAAAAACCTTTGCGATCATCTCCCACCCCGATGCCGGTAAAACCACATTGACCGAAAAGTTATTGTTGTTTGGTGGCGCCATTCAAACGGCAGGGGCCGTAAAAAGCAACAAGATTACCAAAACAGCCGCCTCCGACTTTATGGAGATCGAGCGCCAGAGAGGAATCTCCGTAGCTACTTCGGTGATGGTATTTGAATACAATGGCATGTTGGTGAATTTGCTAGATACACCTGGTCACAAAGACTTTGCAGAAGACACTTACCGCACCTTGACTGCGGTAGATAGCGTGATCCTGGTGATCGACAGTTCAAAGGGTGTGGAACCGCAAACTCGACGCTTGATGGAAGTGTGTCGCATGCGCGATACCCCAGTGATCGTGTTTATCAATAAAATGGACTTGGAGGGGCGCGATGCCTTTGATCTTTTGGATGAATTGGAGACTGAACTGAACATTAAAGTTCAACCCCTGAGTTGGCCGATCAGCAAGGGCTATAGCTTCAAAGGCGTTTATAAATTGTATGACAAAACATTGAATTTGTTTGAGTCGTTGAAAACAAAAATCAACGATGAGGTGATCTCCATTCAAGACCTGAACGATCCGCAATTGGACCAATGGGTCGGTGAATATGCCGAACAACTGCGTGAAGATGTGGATTTGATCGAGAATGTGTACGACCCCTTTAGCATCGATGCTTACCGTGCCGGAAAATTGGCGCCTGTATTCTTTGGCAGTGCGATGAACAATTTCGGAGTCAAAGAGCTGCTGGATAAATTTTTGGAGATTGCACCCATTCCGCAGCATCGCGAAAGCAATATTCGTGTGGTTGAACCCGATGAGAAAAAATTCAGCGGATTTGTATTTAAGATCCATGCCAACATTGATCCCCGACACCGCGACCGCATTGCCTTTTTGAGGGTGTGCAGCGGCACCTTTGAGCGCAATACATTTTACCGCCACGTTCGATTGTCCAAGGACTTCAAGTTTCCGAACCCAGTAACCTTCATGGCCAGCGCCAAAAGCACCATCGACGAGGCGTATGCTGGCGATGTGATTGGGCTTTACGACACCGGTAACTTCAAAATTGGCGATACCTTAACAGAGGGCGAAAACATGATGTTCAAAGGCATTCCGAACTTTTCACCCGAGATATTCAAAGAACTGATCAATCGCGACCCAATGAAAACAAAACAATTGGAAAAGGGCATTCGGCAATTGACAGAGGAAGGTGTGGCGCAGTTGTTTTTGCAAGAACCGGGTACACGCAAAATTGTAGGCACCGTGGGCGAACTGCAGTTTGAAGTGATCAAATACCGTTTGGAGCACGAATACGGCGCCAAATGCGACTTCGAAACCAAATCGTTTTACAAAGCCTGTTGGATTACCAGCACAGACGATGCGAAACTGCACGAATTCAAGCGCATCAAGGGACAAAACATGGTAAAAGATAAAGAAGACAACGATGTGTTTCTTGCACCGAGCAAATTCATGCTGGAGATGGAGCAAAAAAATTACCCCGAATTGACCTTCCATTTTACCAGTGAATTCAAGGTTGCACTTTAATTGACCCGCTTCACCAACTCGGGGTGAATTGCAATTCACCCCGAGAAACACCGTTCGGTTTTATTGTTCCGCTACCTGCTTGCCTTCTGGATATTCAACGCTGTAGCCGAAGCGAATTGCTTTATCGCTATTGGCCGGCAGTTTGAAGTTCCACAACAACTTACCGTACTCCTTATTGTATTTGGCGCCGTCAACATCGTCCACTTTTACCACAATTTCTTTGCGGCGTGTCAATGGAACTTGATCCAACACCTCAATATCAATGGCCACGCTTTTGTTGTTGCGCACTTTGATTTCGTAAACAAACTCCTCCGTTTCGACTCCGCTGAGCACTTTTTTACCCGTCTTGTTGGTGACACGACAGCGTTTCACTACAATTTTTTCATCGCGGCCCAATGACAGCAAAAGCGTATCGGATGTGGTTTGCGGATTGAGTTGAACTTGACCGACATACATATCTCCAAAGAATATATTGGCACTGCCGTCCAGCAGATTGTACTTGCCATAATCAGTGATACGCGCCAGCAAAAAAGCTGTAGGATCCAATTTGGCCACCACATGGTACCGGTAAGTAGCCGGAACCTTGTATTCGGTCAACTTACAGACATGGCTCTTGCCGTCAGAGGGAATGGATTGGCGATTGGCCAGTTCGAATTCCACCATAATGTCCGACTCAATGATATTGGCCGTTGTTTCGATATTTGGTTTAGCGACGATTGCATCGTTATTGACCTGCATCATATTGGTTGCTGAATTGCTGTAAAAATTCTCGGTAATTCGATATGTCACGTAATCGATATACTTGGGCTGCAGGATTGGACGGTTGTTGTTGAAGCTGGGAGTAGCGGTTGAAACAGCTACTTGTACGTCCTTCCAATCTATACCCGTGTTTTGGGTGATGGCCGCTTTATAGGTCAAATTAACGGGTTGAGTGATGTTTTCGACATTGACATCATACATCGGCACCCACGTGGCATTGTTGACCAAGTAGGTTGTTTTTACATTGATAAACGTTTCCCTTTCAGCATAAAAACTGAGTACAATTTCCTTGGTTGGTGAAGATTGACGATTCCCCAATTCATTGATCAAATTTTGGAAATGTTGATGTCGCAGAGACAAAGCATCGGTGTTGTTTTGGAGTTGAAACAACCGCTTTTTGAGATCCAACATGCGTACGCGATAGATTTCAGCCATTTGATTCAATTCGTCGGGTTTGTAGTTTTCCTTTGGCGCAGCGACTTGCAGCAGACGCTCTACCAAGGCCAGCTCCCCTTCATAGACACCGCTTTCGTGCTGAATCCAATTCAATTTGCGATTGATTTCGACCATTGAATCCTGATAGGCTTGGTAGTTGCGCTGTTTTTCGCCCGATAACTCTTCGAAATTGTAATTGATGCGCACCCCTGCAGCGAGCAAAACGGCATCCCCTTTGGCCGCGATTTGCAAACTCATGTCATTCATTGCAGTGCTCACGCCGGGAAAATAAATATCCGTCGTTCCAGCGGGGATTGTGATTGCACCCGCGCGTGTTTCTTTAGCCATGTTGCGATAGACCGTGATATCGGTGAGTTTATTGGAAACTTTTAATTCCTGGGCCATGCCGAAATGAACAAACATAATGGCCATGCATGCGATAACGATTCGATTCATCATTGGTGTTTTTTTTTAATTGTTCGACGAAACTAGATACGACATTGCACGCCAGAAATAAGAACTGAGCGAATGCCCTTTTTGACTTGGTAAAACGACATAATCCGCACCCAAAAGGGAAATGAGCAAGAAAAGGGCAATCCAATGAGAGCCGGAACAAACAATTAATTGGGCGATGCGTGTAGTAGAAACGATGCTTTGCGCGTCTGAAAGAACACACATGCTTCAACGGCGAAAAAATGCCTATTTATGTACCTAACCCCACCGGCACTTAGCTCCGGTTCAATCGAACAATGCACTTCACAAGCACAATGGACAGGTTATTGCTGCAATGACCGTCAACCGAAATACGGCATCCATTTGAATGAATCACCATTACCACGAACCCTTGAAATGGACCAAAAAAAGCAAAAAAGATTTGTTTTAATGCAAGAGTTTAAATCATTAACATTCCTATCTTTGTAGAACGATGATGCGTCAAATTACGACACTGATTTATATGTTGCTTTTGGGTTCTTCCGCTTTGGCACAATCCGAAGAGCCACGCAAGGTCATGCAAGTAAGCGGAGTGGTCGTAACATCCGATTCGCTAGTACCCGTGGCCTTTGCAACCATTTATCGCTCGTACGATTATCGCGGTACATTTTCCGATTACAAGGGCTATTTCACTTTGCCTGTGGCCCAGGGAGACACCCTACATTTTGATTGCATTGGCCAAAAACACAATTATTTCGTCATCCCCTTCGATACCGTGAACAAACACATATCGATTGTGCAAATCATGGAGCAAGACACCGTTATGTTGCCCACAGTCTATGTACTGCCACACCCCGCCAAACACAAATTGCGCGAAGAAGTGTTGGCGCTGGATTTACCGGGCGACAACTATTACAAATTCAACCGCCAAGACGGGGAGATTAGCAATTACGATGGCCTTCACGATTTCGCTTCCATGGCTTATGAAAATGCCAGTGAAATCAACAATGCCCGCTACAATACCAAGTTCTTGAGCGGAGGAAATCTTTTGGATCCAGCGGCTTGGGGCCGTTTCATGCAGTCGATCCGCAATGGCGATTACGATCGATAAGGCAAATTCGAATACGCCGGCCTTTTAGAGAAAACAAATCCGACTTGAACGTTCAACAGGTGCATTTGCTTCCACAGCGCTATTCGGTGGTGAACATTTCCAATACCGAAACAGCAAAAATTGCGAACTTTGCTCCCTATGAAAAAGTTGCGAATTGTGTTTATGGGCACGCCCGATTTTGCTGTTCCGTCCTTGGAAGCACTGCTTCAAGCTGGACATGATGTGGTGGGTGTAGTAACAGTGGCCGACAAACCAACCGGACGCGGTCTGCAAATGACTTCTTCGCCGATCAAAAAAGCAGCGCTCCAACACAGCTTACCCCTACTTCAACCCGAAAAATTAAAAGCACCCGAGTTTCTAGAAGAATTGCGCGCACTCCAAGCGGATCTGTTTGTGGTGGTTGCATTTCGCATGCTTCCTGAAGCCGTATGGAATATGCCACCTTTGGGCACGATCAACTTGCACGGCTCTTTGCTGCCCAAATACAGGGGGGCTGCACCGATCAATCGCGCCATCATGAATGGCGAGACAGAA
>CANHSF010000100.1 GCA_947463065.1 Flavobacteriales bacterium
CGAAGTCGCCATCGTTGTCGAAGTCCTCGAATACAGTGGCCCACGATTGGTCACCATCGTCCATGTTGGCCTCGGGACCTACACTGGTGAAGGTGCCGTCGCCGTTGTTGCGGTAGAGCAAGTTGATGCGTTGCGGATCTCCCGGTTGGGCGCCACCGCGGCATTTGGTGATGTACAAGTCAATGTCCCAGTCGTTGTCGTAATCCACCCAGATAGCTGCATAATTGCCGCCTACATCCAAGGTTTCGATGAGTTCAAAGTCCAATTCCAACACCCCATTGACATTGCGGTATGGATGCGATAGATCCACGTCGTGGCAAGCAAACGCATCGAGGTTACCGTCGTTGTCGATATCGGCAAACGTTGTGCGTTGGGTAAAAATGTATTCCGGATGCGCATCTTCAACAAAACTGGTTCCGTCGTCGCTGGCGTAAACGTAGGACAATGCATTTCCATCGCCCAATACCAAATCGGTGTATCCATTGCCATCGATATCCGCGGCGCAAATGCTCCAAGACGGATCATTGATGATGGTCATCGGATAAAACACATTGGTAAATCCGTTCGCTGTTTGATAATCAACGTGGATACCGGTAGAGATTACACGAACGACATCGTCCAATCCGTCGCCGTTCATGTCCACTGCGCAGTCGCCTGAGCTGGTGGTGCCGATGCTGGCCAACATCGTTCCTTGGTTGACAAAAGTCACTTGCGCATTGAGCGAACCCACAGCAACAAGCAAAGCCAATGATGTAAAAATCTTCCTCATGATAAAGTTTGTTTTGGTTTCTTGCACAATGATAATCAAAACTTTGCAACCCGCGACATAGCATAGGAATTAAAAATGCCTTGCGCATTTGGCAAGCCAACCCGAATGGACAAAAGGAAAAAAAATGCAATCTATAAGCCGGGTTCTGTTCGCCAACTATGTTGACTCCTCCATCATTTAACTAATGCGACCTACCCTCCGGGACCGGACGAGCCGCCCTCCGACAAATTCCACGAGGAAACTTGTACTCCCGGTTTACATGGTCTTACAGCCCATAAGGTTTATCAAGGCCAGCGAGGTTGCCCGCGCTGCCGGTGGTCTCTTACACCCCCTTTTCACAATCGCCAGCACAAGTGCTTCGGCATTTTAAATTTCTGCAACACTTTCTGTCAACACGCTCTTACAAGCTTGCTGCCCGCACTTTTCACGCGGTATGGTGCTCTATGCTGCCCGGACTTTCCTCCCTGCAACGCGTGCAGAGCGATGGAGCGATTGCATTTTTTTGCAAAAGTACGCGCAAACCAACAATTCGCGTTGATCAAAAAAAATCGATGCGCCGATTAAACCATTGCTGCGCAGCATGCTCTTACTTTGCGAAATGGCGACAGCGGAAGAAAACATTCAAGCATTGCTCAAAACAGCAGAACCGAAGCAACGGGAAGAAGCTTTTGGGCTCATGCTGAGTGCCTACCAAAAGCCCATCTATTACTACATCCGCAGAATGGTGCTCGATCATGACGACGCCGACGACATTACCCAAACGACATTTATACGGGCCTGGAAAGCATTGGGTCAGTTTCGATTCGAAAGCAAAATCGGCACGTGGCTGCACACCATTGCTTACCGCGAGAGCATTCAACATTTGGAGCAGAAGAAAAAAATCTGCCGCATCCCCATCGAATACGCGGGACAGCAATTGGCCGAACATCTGTCGCACGATCCCTTGTACGATGGCGATGCCATTCAGGCCAAACTGCAAGCCGCCATGGCCACGCTGCCCGAAAAGCAGAAAGCCGTTTTTATCATGAAATATTATGAGGAGAAAAAATACGAAGAAATCGCAGAAATAACAGGCACTTCGGTGGGTGCATTGAAAGCCAGCTACCACCATGCGGTGCGGAAAATTGAAGAATTTCTGAAAGCGCAAATCCAATGAAAGAAGACCTCAACATACACGATGAAGCTTCGCGCGAACGATTGGTCAACGATCGATTGAAGACACCCGACGGTTACTTCGCATCGCTGAACCAATGCATCCGCGATCGCATTGCGGAAGAACACGAGCCGGAGGAGACCTACTTCGAAGAGCAAAAACAACATTTGCTCGCATTGGCCGCCATCGCAGCCGCGGACAACAAAGCAGATGAGGCGTTTCGGGTTCCCGAAGGCTATTTCGAATCGGCAAGCACCGCCATGCTCCAGACCGTGCATGCGCAAAAGCAAAAGCCCTTGATCCGACGCATCCAGCCCATCCTGTGGTCCAGCGCTGCCGCCGCTGCTGCCGTATTGATCGCCGTGTATTGGTTGCACACCTCATCGCCCGAACAAGCATCGTTCGAAGCCCTGCTGGCTCAAGCCGACCTCAACGAAAACGATCTCGAATGGATCGCGGAGGCCGATGAATTGGCCGATTACTACATCGCCTTGGACGAAAACTTGGCACTCGACAGCCTATTGCCCGATACTGCGGAAATGAAAGTCGTGGCGTTGGACACCCTTGTCACACCACCCCCAGCCCCCAAAGCCCAGCCCGGTAAAACTCCGACCGTCGATTGGGATGACTTGACCGATGAAGAAATCATGGACTACCTCATGGAAAGCGGAGATGCAGAAGAATGGATCGATTAAACCTAATATAAAAGAAACAACGACATGAAAACCATATCCCATATTGCACTGGTCGTTTTGACCTTGTTCAACACGGCGCTCTTTGCGCAAGTGGATGCCGACGGTGACCGCGGCGAAAAAATAGCCACCCTGCGCAAAGCGTTCATTGCCGAGCGCTTGGCACTGACACCGGAACAAGACGCACAGTTTTGGCCGCTGTATGACAAATACGTTGTGGAGCGCAAAGCCACTACCAAAAAAATCCGCAAGGCCCAATTGCTGATCGACAACGGCGGACTCACCGATGCCGAATTGCGCAAAGCCGTGGACGATCTCACGCTGCATCGCAAGTCCGAGGCCGATTTGGATGCCGCATTCATCAAAAATTCCATACCCATTATCGGTGTAGACAAAGCCTCGCAACTGGCCTTGATGGAACGCGAGTTCAAAAAAACACTGATGCGAAAAATAAGAGAGCGCAGGCAACAAGGACGCAAATAGTGCCCGTGCAACCCTATTCCGGTGTGGTGATGCGAAACACGGGAATGCGAAAAGCAGTGCGCTCGTAATACGGACTGTGTTTGTACACCCAATACAATTGGCTCCAATGGTCCTCGGCCAAATTGCGATCGGCCTTCATGGCGGCGTCAAAATCGCGTTGGAGTTGAGCGTCCGTTTTGAGCAGTTCAGCCGCGATTTCCTCGAATACATAATCGCTGAACCATTCTTTCTGCTGCAACATGGAATCAAAAAAATTCCAAGCGAAATAGCCCTCTTCGCTGGCCGGTTCCAATGCCTGCACCAAAAATCGGCGCGCCCATTGGCGGGTAGGAATGATGCGATCGCCGGCATGGAATTGCACCAACATGACCGTATCGCGCATGTGCATGTTGAAGTGGTAATAATGCCCCTCGTAAGGCTGTTTGGCAGTTTCAAACTGATCGGCATAACTCACACGCACGTGCATCGCTGTGTCGTGCTGCAAGATTTGGCAGTCCACCCGATTGGCATCCAAACGCTCCAATACATGTCGCCAAGCAGCAGGCACCACATAGAAGTCGGGCACCTTCACATGGTCTGTTCCGGTGTAGCGCGAATAATACGGAATGGGCGACTTCCACGCGGAAGATCGATCGTAGCGCAAACGTTGGCCCGAGCCAAACAGCGCAGGCTCTTCGAGCGCTTGGTACCCTTTGAAGGAGATGGAGCCACGCGCTGAAGTGTCCAATTCAAAATGCAGCGGAATAACATCTTGCGCTAACATTTCGGCGCGGCCCTCTGCATATTGGTGCAAAATATCGAGGTGCTTCTCGTACGTCAGTTGCAACAATTGTTCGAAGAATACATACGTGGCATTGACCCGCTGTTGAAACGGTTTGAGCATGTGTGTTTCGGTGGTAAAGCCGATGGTGCCGAACAAAGCCGCGTAACCTGTAGCAAAACGCGCCGTCTCCAAAAAGCCCTCGATCCCCGACTCAGGAGTGCGGCCCATGGTATGCACGTAGGGCGACATTGGATAATCCGTCTTTTCCATTCGCTCAAAGATTACGGGTTCCATCTCGTTGCGCACAAAATGACCTTGGACATAACCCAGTTTATCCGATTGCGTGGTGATCAGGGTCATCGTGTAGGCATAGTCCGCGCCGTTGCTCACGTGGGTATCCACCATGATGTGCGGTTGAATCCGCGTGAACCAGCGGCTAAAGACCAGGGCATTTTGGCTATCGCACTTGATGAAGTCGCGGTTCAGATCGAGATTGAGCGCATTGCCCCTGAAGCCCGATTCCACAGGGCCATTTTGATTGGCGCGAAAATATCGCCCGCGGACCTCAGCACCATCCACGTTGTACATTGGAATGACGGCCAAAATCACGCGATCGAGAATTTTGTCGAAACCCTTTTGTTGTGTGCAAATGGCTTGGCACAAACGCATGCTGGCCTCTACCCCATCGGGTTCGCCGGGATGAATGTTGTTGTTGATGAGCACAACGATTTTGTCGCTATTCCATTGGTCGGGATCAAAGACTTTGTCCTTGTTGATCACAAAACAATGAATGGGTCGTCCCTGATCGCTTTTGCCCAATTCGATCAACATGCCGTTTTCGGATTGGCGATCGAGTTGCTGATAAAATTGGATGCAGCTTTGCCACGTTGCGGAGGTATCTTGGGCATTTGCCAAGCCCGGCAACAGCGCGCTCACCAAGAGGCTCAAAAAAGATATCAAACGACATGTTGGATTCGCCATATTATCATCAAATTTGGCACGAAAATAAGGTTCAATCTGGGCAACAATTTGCCGGCATTGTCAGTTTAAAAATAAAAGACGTATTTCGGCAATACCAATTGAACCCTATTATGACACGCTACATGGACTTCTTACCCCGCACAGATCAATCGCCCACCAAGGGACAGGTGCTCCTTTCCGAGCCCTTTTTGAACGATCCTTATTTCCGCCGCACCGTGGTATTCCTTTGCGAGCACAACGAAGAAGGTTCCTTTGGTTTTGTCCTGAACAACTACATCGATGTTGAATTGGAAAAAATCATGGACAACATGCCCGCATTCGATGGACGCATCAGCATTGGCGGTCCGGTGCGCAACAGCAATCTGTACTATTTGCACACCTTGGGCAATGCCATTGAAGAAAGCGTTGAAATCATCCCTGGAGTTTATATGGGAGGTAATTTTGAGCACCTGAAAGAGCTATTGCTTGCGGGCAAGGTGAGTAAAAATGATGTCCGATTCTTCGTGGGTTACAGTGGATGGTCGCCAGCGCAATTGGAAGAAGAAATCAAACTCAAATCGTGGTTTGTGACATCGGTATCCAAAGAAATCGTAATGAACAGCGATAATGATGACTTGTGGAAAAGCATCATGCAAACGATGGGGTCAAAAGGAAAGATCGTGGCGAATTTGCCGGAAGATCCGAGTTTGAATTAGTATCGGTTCGGTTCAGAATTTCTCAGCTTAACATAGGGGTGGATCGGATAAGCAGTCATGCAATTAAGCGAACAATATGTGCTTTTGAAGATGTTGGCTTCAACAAAAAATCGCTCTTTCAAATGAGTTGATAGCAGTGGTGCAACCTATCCTAAGATTGGCCAATCAACTTTGAATTGTTTTCAGCTAATTTCTCTTTTATATAAGCTTTTAATTCTTCAAATGACATGTTTTGAGTTTCAGTGCTTATCTTATCTCTGATTTCTCTCATCATTTTTACAGCATCGAAAGACTTTTCTTTTTTACTCATTTCCATAATTGATTAAATCCTTGGGGCTTCTTATTTCAATCATCGCATAGCCCAATTTCAAATTGACAGAATTGTATCCTTTAATTTTATCTAAGTTAACAATATGTTTGAAATTCCAGCTCGCTAGAACATCAACTTTGTGAATAGTCGCCATGGCTATATGCCTACAATCTTCTAAGCTTGTTTTACCAACTACATTTTCAGCAACATAAGTATCGGCCAATTCGATTGCTTCTCTGGTTAATTCTATTCGTTGAAATTTATCTATTGAATAGCTTAGAAGATGCTCCTTCACTCTTTGTGGAGCATTTAGTAACTCTAGATCCAATAAATCAGAAACAACAAATATTATCTCATTGTTTTCCAAGCGTTCAAACAACTTAATAGTTGCGTCTTTGAATTCTTCATCAAAATAACCGCCTACTATTGAAGTATCTATGTAAACTCTTTGTTTCATTATTTATAAGGTTCTACAAAGATAGATAGAATCATCAAGCGATTTGTAACTGTCCGTTGCTAGAATTCCGGCTTCACTCAACATGTAATTTGACCCTGCATTCAGTTCTACCTGCCCTCAACTGAGGCGTTCCAAGTCGTCCGAACACATGAAAAAGTCAGAACGTGCTGTGGTTTTATACTCCGCCTTCGGTGTAGAGCGCCATAATATGAGCGATGATTTTGACTCCGAATCCCAAAACCATGGCAATAGCTATGATGAGCCGAATGCGCTTGCTCCAATACCCCAGCACATCCCAACGTAAAATCACGTCGATCGCGATGCTGGCCACAGCCAAAAACTCAAGTACCGTGAACAATCCCAAATTTTCGCGGATGATGTCGATGAATTTTTCGCCAAACCAACCCAAACGGTAACCCACATAACTCAAGTTATACACCACCAGCAATACCATGCTGATGATGATCATTCGGCCGTTCCAATTGTCGGCTTTGGCGTTCAAAGGTGTTGCATTCATACCAATCCTGCTTTTGTTTTTTGTAATGTACTGAGGGCAAAATCCATTTGCTCCGGCGTATTGTCCAAGTGGGTTACAAACCTAAGTTTATCTGGACCAAACGCAAAACATTTGATGCCAAGTTGTGCCAAGGTATCTACCGCCTGCGCGCTCGGTATGCCCGATGCCAACTGAAAAATCACGATATTGGTTTCCACCTTCGTAACATGGGCTACCCAAGTCAATTCCTTCAAGGTCTCGGCCAAAGCCTTGGCGTTCATATGGTCGATCAACAAACGATCAATATGATGGTTCAAGGCATACAACCCCGCCGCCGCAAGGAAGCCTGCTTGCCGCATACCGCCACCCATCGACTTTCTTCTGCGATGGGCCTTTTTGATAAACGAGTGGCTTCCGATCAGCAAACTCCCCACCGGTGCGCCCAATCCTTTGCTCAGGCAAACCGACAAACTATCGAAACAGGCGCCGATGGATTGGGGGGCGTCTCCCGTAGCAACCAAGGCATTGAATATGCGCGCTCCATCGAGGTGCACCGCCAGTCCATTGGTCTTGCAAAAACGATGGATGTCCTGCAATTCGTGCAGAGCATAAACAGCGCCTCCGCCTTTGTTGACCGTGTTCTCGATGCTCACCAAAGTCGTACGTGCATAATGGGCATCGGGTGGATTGATCTGTCCTTGCAGATGTGCCGCCAATATCAAACCCCGATCGGCAACTACGGTTCGCGCACTGAGTCCGCTATTCCAAGCCAATCCTCCTCCCTCGTAGAGATAGATGTGCGCCAAATCCGAACAAATGACCTCGTCGCCGGGCGATGTGTGGCAGCCCATTGCGATCTGATTGGTTTGTGTGCCGCTGGGACAAAACAAGGCCGCTTCATGGCCAAACAATTGCGCAGCATAATCCTGCAATGCATTGATGGAAGGGTCTTCGGCAAACACATCGTCACCGACTTCGGCCGACCACATGGCCTCCTTCATGGCGGGTGTTGGTTGAGTAATCGTGTCGCTTCTTAGGTCAATTGTCATTCTTGTCTTTAATTTGTGGCAATGGTACAAACTTACGTCGACCGCAGTCGGTATTGCCTCGTTGGGTTGGTCTTTTTTTTAATGCTTGTTAACCCCATGCACGCGCAATGGGAAGATGCAGAACGTTGTTGGGTTTTTTACAAAGACAAACATGCCACCACTTTCGATCCACACGCCTATTTCGATGCAAAAGCGATTGCGCGCCGCCAACGCGAAGGCCTGGCGCTGGCCGATAGCACAGACTTTCCCGTCAACCAACAGTACATCAACGCCGTGCAACCGCACTCCACCGCCTATGTGGCCGAGAGCCGTTGGTTCAATGCTTCGGTGTGTTACCTCACCCCGAGTGCGCAGCGTGCCGTGGCCCAACTGCCCTTTGTGCAAGAGGTGCGCATCATGCAATTGCTCCCGCTGGCGGCTTGCGTAAAATCGGTGCTCGGATATGATCTGGATTTGATGCGGGCGCAAACCGATATTTTGGGATACAAGCTCTTTGCCGACCGCGGTTTGAATGGCAAAGGTGTGAACATCGCCATTTTCGATGCCGGCTTCAAAGGCGTGCCGACCCACCCGCAACTGCAGCATTTGGTGGACAACAATCAAATCAAGGCCACTTACAACATCGTGCTCAACCGCAACTTCGTATTTGATTACCACACCCACGGCACCATGGTTTTGAGCTGCATGGCGGGCATTTACAACGAAACCCCAATGGGTTGTGCACCCGGGGCAAACTATTTGTTGTCGCGCACCGAACAAACCAGCAGCGACTCCAAAATTGAAGAAGACCATTGGGTGCGTTCGTTGGAATGGGCCGACAAAAACGGCGCAGACATCGTCAATTCCTCTTTGGGTTACAATGTGCAACTCTACACCCGCAAGGACATGACGGGCAGTTCGCACATGATGGCCAAAGCCGCCAACACCGCATTTTCCAAAGGCATATTGGTGGTCAACAGCGCAGGCAACAACGGCCAAGATTGGTGGGAAATCGTATCGGCTCCGGGCGATGCCGACTCCGTGTTGACGGTGGGAGGAATAGACCCGTGGAGCGGAGCGCACCACCCCATGAGCAGTTATGGTCCCAACACAGCGGGCCAACTCAAACCCAATGTGTCTGCCTTTTTCAAAGCCGTGGTGTGTTCGGCCAATGGACTGACCGAGGCAGAAGGCACCTCATTCAGTTCGCCCTTGGTGGCAGGATTTGCCGCATGCGTTATGCAAATGCATCCCGACTGGACCGTGCGAAAAGTGTATGCCGAAATCCAAAAAAGCGCCCACCTCTACCCCTACTACGACTACGCCCACGGCTATGGCATACCGCAAGCAGCCTATTTCATCGACCCTGCCGTGCCCGTGGACAGCGCGAATGGCGGACCATCTGTACCGCTCGATTCCATCCAACACCGCGGGCACAGGTTTGATTTTGTTTACAACGCCACGAGCGACACCTACCGCATTCAACTCTGCGAAGAACTGCTGCCGACGCAAGCCTTTGTGGCGCAACCCGCCGATAGCGTAAGGCTGCTGGTGTATTATCATTTGTGCGATGAAAATGGAAACCTCCTCACCTACCACGTCATTCTGCCCGAAGAATTTGATGGCGCCGTGCTGGAGAGTACCAATTGCGACGAGTGCATGATCCGCGCGCACTATGCCGGGCAAACCCTTACGACGACACGAAAAAAAATACGCGAAGCCACTTTCAAAAAAGATGAAAAAAATTAATCCACTCCTCTTGATGAGCCTGATGCTCTTGGGTTGGGGAACAATGTATGGACAACAGACGCTATTGCGCAAAGACCTCAAGAAACAGAACGAGCGCACAGCCCGATACAGCCGCAAGCCCGTCGTATTTACCGACCTCATGCAGATTGGCGTGTTGGTGCGCACGGCCCAAAACGACAGCTTGAATACCGCACAGGGGCTCAACTCTTGGCAGTATGGAGCAGGCTTTGGGTGGGTCATTCCCGTTGTTGGACCCGTTTGGTTGCGGTTGGAGGCCGATTACCGATACCGCAACTACCGCATGCAAAAAGATGACGACGCCATACTCGGGCAAGCCGAGCGGTTGCAGCGGTACAAAATGGCGACCCATGCAGCAGAATTTGGTCTGAATCTCCGAATCTCCAGCACGCGAGGCGGTTTGAATCAAGGCAAATATGTGGAATTGGGATATGTTTATGGGCGCAATTTTGCGAGTCGCATGATCTATCACCAAGGCATTGATCCCGCGTTGAACTTGGGAGCGGGTTCGGCTAAAATCAAACTGCGCAACCCCGATTTCATTGCCCCATCGTCGCATTATGCGCAAGTGATTGTGGGCAAAGAAGCCTTGGCCATTTTTGGGCAATACAGACTATCGGAAATGTTTGAGCGTTCCAAAAACGTTTACAACAACCAACACTTACCGGAGCTGTCTCGACTTACCTTGGGCATTGCATTTATGATTGCCAATGACCCACCGGGAGGCAATACCGACGAAAACGATGCCCCATCGCATTGAAGAATTACTACGCCATATTGGAATTGAACTTTGGAGCAGAGCCCCGAGAGATACGCACCGCATTCCGGCGTTTGGTCAAACAGCACCATCCCGATGTGAGCGAATTGCCCAATGCCCAGGAGCGCTTTTTGGAGATCCAGGAAGCGTATGAATTTTTGATGGACGATCATTTGCGCAGCACTTACAACCAGCAATGGAATCGGTCCTACATCGATCGCCAGGAGCAGTTTAGGCGCGAACAAATTTACCGCTTGTGGGCCGAACATTACCAACGCAAACAAGCCTCGGCGCGCGCAGCAGGAGCAGCGGTGCAGCGAGAAGAAGCCCCCGAAAAACAGCATGCCGCTTGGAGCTGGCTCAACAAATCCTTCAATGTGTTTTTCTTGATCCTCTTTGTATTGATCATTGTATTGCCCGTGTATCGGTATTTCCATCAGGACCAGTTGCCCGTGGAGTACCGCAGGCCGTTCCAGTATTTCATTTTGCCGATCCTGTTGGGCAGCGTCTTTTTGGTGGGCGGATATTATTTTTGGTTCATCCGCAAGACCGATGACTACTGAGCGGAGCGCGAGCAACCGGCTTTAGTTTTCAACGAATGAAAAGCATCATTCCGATGTTGCCGGATTCTCCAATCTGTGCATGGAGATAGCCATAGATGAAACAACTCATTTACGACGAAAAACAGTATGATTCAGTAAAAACGATTGGACACCTTCGAGACAAAATTAGCTCAGACAGGCAAAACATGACTTTTGAGGAGTTTGAGGCCATTATCCAGCGAAAACCTCGCGACAACAAACCAAAATTCGTTGGACAGCCATAAGCAGAAAGAAGTGACAACGGGTATCGGCACATAACCGAAAAAGCGGTATTATTTTACTCCGAATGATTTGAGGAACGTTAAAAAGGGGCCCCAGCGATCGAACGAAAAACTGAACCAATATAAATTAGCCACGAAGCAAAAAAATGCCTAAAACAATCGTATAACTAATATATTTGGCTAGTTAGACGCATAGAATAAGCGTATAGAAACACGTTATAGGGCATGCCACGCCTCTACCCTATGCGATTGAAAGACCAAAGAAAGCGCATTTTTTTTTGCGAGTAGTTGACAATAGCTTGTATGGGTGCCTCACCTTGAAAAACAATAAGCACGCTTTACATCGAGCCAATTTCAACGAACCGAGTCGTCAAC
>CANHSF010000101.1 GCA_947463065.1 Flavobacteriales bacterium
TACAAAGGTTAATCCATCAGCAGCGGTAGAATCGACCGAATTGGTTGCCTGAATGGTAGCGAATGGCAAGGCGCCGTTCACATCGCTTTTGTACACGGCGAATCGCTGTACATTCTTTCCTGGTTTCGGCACAATAGAAATATTGCAAGTACCTGCACCCTCCAAGGCGAAGGTGTACCAAATGTTTCGGCGCACTGGATATTCAGGGCCGTCGTAGATGTTGTTGAAGAAACTAGTGGAGTATACAGAATCGTTAACGGTTGTTATGCAGCTCATTTCTGCTGGATCAGATTGGAAAGCTCCAGTAGTGCAGTAAAAATGATCATTGCTCGGTGCTCGCGATGGATCAATGGGGTTCACATCGCCTACCTTGCCATTGTACCAAGTATTATCGGGGTTGATCACACCAAAATCATAGGCCGACTTAGCAAAATCAAATCGTGAATGCCCTACCTCATCGATAAAAATAGCTGGCGTGACGGTTTGCCCGTAGTTCGCCGATGTTGCCCATATCACCAAGGTGTACGTGCCAGGCGGTAAATCACAAAACTGAATATTCCATGCACCGCCTGACACACAATTCTGTATAGGGACAGCAGTGGGAAATAACAATGAATCTTCTCGCACATCCAAGGCAAACAATTGCGCCTCCAAGTATCCTGTATTGATTGCTAAATATGAATATTGTGTCGTTTCGAATACATAATAGGCCACCTTGGTGTAATTTGGATTGCAAGGCACAATGGGATGCGATGTAAATGGCGTGTCATTTTCGCAACCAAAAAATTCGGTGCACAAATAATACAAATTGTCATTGCTCACCCATTGTGCATCGCCTTCATTGGGGCCCCAGGTGATGATTGCGGGGTCGCCATTTGAAAGCGTATTGCAAGCTTTGTATGGACGGTTGAACTGAGATTCTGCACCGGGCAAACTGACTGACACGTAAATCTCATTGGGCATGCCGATCCCATTTCCAGTAGTGCCAAACGAGTTTGCAAAGGGATCCTCATAGGTTGGGCCATCAATATACGAGACCACACTATACCAGCCGGGCTCAAGCGGCACACATGGCCCAGTTGAGGCCGACCATACGCAGCTCCATATTGGATTGAGACTTGCAATGCTCTGTGAAACCCTTCCGGAGAATACCGTAAATGGGGCATACGCACAGCCCCAATAGCAGCCCAATGCATTGGTGGTGATATTCACCAAAGAGGGTTGACTCAAATAGAACTCCCTGTAAATTGCTTTAGTTCCACACGGTGCTGAGCCGTTTAAGGGAATGGCGTTGTCATGGCATCCAAAATAATCGGTGGTTGAATTTACTGTGCCGCCGGTTGCGCCTGTGGTCAACCAAATATCACCCAAGGATTCTGCGAGTGTGGGGGCATGAAAACTGCGCTCAATTTGATCAAACTGTACAGTGACTTGATCCGAAATGGCAATGTCGGTTGAATCTCCGAAAGTAACCAAGGTATAAACCCCTGGAGTCACACAAACTTGATAATCGAATCCGTTGCAACAATAGTCGTTGTTGTAATAACCCATGCATTCTGAAACAGCTTCTAAACCTGTAATCCATTCCCCAGCGGCATCAACTCCTTGGGCTATCGCGAGCTCATTGGCATCTCCGCGATACAACCGATAATTGAAAAAATAATCTTGACCACCACTAATGGTAACGATACCACTGTCCAAGAATAAATCAGCATCACTATCTCCAATGGTAAACTCGCGATACATAAATTTTAAATTGGGATCGCCCGGATAGTTTATGTCGTTGTTGCAGATGAGCGTATCTGGCAAAAGCGTATTTCCGCATCCGAAAGTATCCAGTTGCGATTGCACAGGCAGTCCATCTGGAAGGGCGGACATGCCATTGATCGCATCATAAGCTCCCGGAGTGTCCAATGAAAATTCGTTGACATCAACAGTGGGTGTTACACCAATGGAAATCCCAAGTTGCCGCCCCAATTGACCATCGCTTAAATAATTGCAGGGATCCCAATAAGATAATGTAAGTTCATCATAGGAACGCCCAAGCACTTGGAGCGAATATTGACCGGGAGGAAGACAGTATTTTGAAAGGGAATTGTACCCATCCAGGATCAAATCTGAAAACCCTAAACTACTGCACGAAGGTCCCGCATTTGCATTGAACAATCGGAGATAGACTCCATTGTAGGCCGGCGACCAACAAGAGCCATTGATCAGAATGTTTGATGTGCTTGTCAATTCGAAGCTAAACCAAGAGGATAAATTATAAAGAACTCCACCTTGCCAAATCCCGGTGTCGGGATTCGTTTGCCCGCAGTCATTTAACGCCATAAGTCCATTGCACGAAAACCAATCGCTCGAATTGGTCCAACCGCTCGGCAAAGGTCCCAACGCGTTAGCACCGGAAATGTTTGTTGGTACAGGTGCATTGGTTGGGGTTCCGCCCCAAGCATGAGCAGCTAATGATATATCTTCATTGACGGTGGAATGAAAAACCAATCGAATGCTATACGTGGTATTCGGATCCAGTTCTCCGCAGCGATAAGAAAAGCCCTGGTGCAAGTTGTATACGCTGGTCAGATTGTATTCGGTACCCGAATCGATCTCAGCGAGAAACTGATAATCCGTAAAGTTAACGTCACCCTGATAAATATGGTATGAAAAAGCGGTCTGCAAGGTGCTGTAGACATAGCCCGCCGTAGGCACTACATTGAATGCGATCTCATCGAATGCCGATGGTGTGGTAAAGGTAAACCATGCACTCTGTGTGAATTCGCTAGAATCCTGACCCAATCCAGTCACGTATTCATCGGTGTCATCAATGGTCAAACACCCTGCATCAAACGCCAACGATACCGCACATGCAGGCAACACACCAAGGTCGCCTGCTCCACTCTGCAAATCAAATGGCGCAGGAGAAGGTTCCGACAAGGTCAGTGTGACTTCAATGGGTCCATTGAAGGCTTGATTGCAAACAACCTGTAATAGATAGTCTCCAGGCAGCAAACACGGATTTTCACTATCGCCCAAAGCGCCCTGAGGAACTAACCGAGCCAGTTGTATTTCATCAAATCCAGGAAAACAGGTATTGCCATAATAGAGCGCAAAACCTGCAAATGCTGACGAGAAATTATCTATCCCGGTTGGTTCTTCTACCAATAGTTCACAAGCCCTAGCTGTGGGGATGCTAAACGAATACCAAACGGATCCACTTTGCAAGGTGAGTGGGATTGAGCTATCGAAATACTCTCCTGACTGCGTTGTGGCATTGGTAAGATCGGATGGTGCAGAAACAAATACACCCAAGTCAAATCCATTGCCTGAAATGGGAATGGGGATAGCATTTGCACAGTTGTCATTTACAGGAGCTTGAGCGCAAATAAGCAGTGCAAATGAACAGGCCAATGCTGTGAGTGTGTATTTTAATTTAGAAAAAACCATAAGTTTATGCCTTTTTAAAACAATGGGCCTGCGCAGTGCATTTTACAAGGCCTTCATTCGTCCCCATTATCCTTCCTTTAGCAGCAGCCAAATTATCATCATGTACATTGTCGGTTCGATAAGCTTCTAGAGTTCGGCTAATTCGCAGACCAATGCGGTAAGTGCGGCCTAGAATTCGGCGGTAATCGTTTAGCCGGCAAATATGCATTAAAAAGCCAATAAGAATGAATCATTTACAAGGGATAATGCATGTTTGTAGAAAAGATAACCTTATGCACACATAGCGAATTGAATTTGGTCGCTTGGTTTCACAGCGTTTTTGTGGCATATCCACCCCAGCACCATCCGTTCATGACTTCTTGGATGATCTGCGGTATTTGGTCTTTTGATCCAGAAGGTAAACCCTGTTTAATGCTATCGAGTGTCACGGTTGGTGCGAAATGCATGACATGGGGTAGGCGGTTAGGAATGAAATACTATGGATCAGGAATAGACCGAGAGATACCGAAAAGCATGATGCAATCGCATTTTGGGCACCTGTAAGAATCAAATTCTGCACCCATTTTTTTCTCTCCTCACTCAACCCTCCCTGCAGTTTTGTAGTCTTGTTGGTATGAAACTGCATCGCATTTGGGTCATTGTGGGTTTGGCTTTCACCTCCTCCGTGAAGGCCCAAAACCTCGTCCCCAATCCCAGTTTCGAGGACATGATCGACTGTAACTTGGTGTTCCCTGAACTGTTCTGCTGCCAGCATTGGGCCACCTATCTTGATACGGATTTTAACAATACGCCTGATCTGGGCTACGAAGGAGCGTTGTTTTTTCCTCCTTCCACCATCGATGCATTCGATGGCAATCAATACGTCAATATGGAGTGCAGCACCGGAAATTCTGAATACATTCAAGTGGATTTGATTGAAGCCATGACGGCAGGTACTACCTATTGCGTGTCGTTTTATGCATCGCTGTGGGAAGCATCCACAGAAGTCGCGCCGAGCTTGGGGGCTTTTTTCACCGACACGCCAATAACCAACAGCCCTTTCGAAATGGGGTTGGAGGCCAGTGTGCAAGGTCCTGTCGATTTTGATCCTACGGTTTGGACTTTGGTCAGTGGAACCTACGTGGCGCAGGGCGGTGAAGATGTCATTGTTTTGAGCGGTTTCGAAAACACAGGCACCCAGCCGTTTCCATACATGTACATCGATATGGTGTCCGTAGTGCCCATGCCTCCGCTCGCCCTCACAGACCACGACCTGTGCGATGGTCCCGTGCTGCTCGATGTTACTGCATCCGGCGCCACTTACCAATGGAGCAATGGCCATGCTTTACCCACTGTGCTCATCGATGAACCGGGTGTTTATGCAGTTACACGCACATTTGGCGCATGCTCGCAACAAGCTTCGGCCAACATAGCCGACTGTGCTGTTGATCCCGATGATCCTGTTGATCCCGATGATCCTGTTGACCCTGAAGATCCTGAGGAGCCAGTGGACCCTGAAGTGCCCTCCGATACAACCGACAACTCCGTGGATGCCGTTGATTTGGTGTTTTATGTGCCCAACTCCTTTACCCCCGATGGCGATGGGGTCAACGATGTGTTCGGCGTGGTTGGTCCTCAAACGGATGTGTTTCATTTGCGCATTTTCAACCGATGGAGTCAACTGGTGTTCGAATCGCGGGACATCCATCAGAAGTGGACGGGGAATCATGCCTTCGCCAACCATTTTGTCCCCGATGGTGTGTATCTGTATCAACTTGTAGCCACCGATGATCAACAAACCGTGGAGCGCATGGGACACATTGTCGCGATACGGTAATGCTTGGCGCGGAAGCCCATTTCAATAGGTGGGAAGGCTGCGTAAGATGGTGATTTTTGTGTTTATCTTGCGGGCTCAAACAACCTTGACATGCCTCCAATCACCATTCACGCCGAAATCAACGCCGGGATCGCTTCCGTTTGGGAAAAATGGACCCTCCCGCAACATGTAATCCATTGGAATTTTGCTTCTCCTGATTGGCATTGCCCCGATGCCCAAAACGACTTGCAAGTGGGAGGAAAATTCACCTTCACCATGGCTTCGCGCGATGGCGAAATGAGCTTTCCTTTTGGCGGTGTCTATACCGAAGTAGTTCCCATGCAGCACATCGCTTATGTGATGGCCGATGGTCGTCGGGTATCGGTAGACTTTGTGGAACGCGATGGCATAACCACCGTCACCGAGGTCTTTGATCCCGAGGAAATGAATCCCCTGGACATGCAACAAGCAGGCTGGCAAGCGATTCTCAACAATTTTAAGGCCTACGCCGAGCAATAAATCAGAACGGGGCCGAACGAATATTCGGTGTTGGTCGCAAATCTTCCTGCAGCATCGATAAGCTGGGGTTGCGTGGCAATTGCGGTATGCACGATGCCGTGAAACGGTTGCCGATGATGGCGGGGATGGCAATTACCAAATGCGTTTGTTCTGCATCAAATAGTTTTGGACATAGTCGGTGACGCCTTCTTCCAAACTGTGAAACGGCTGCGTGTAACCGATGTTGATCAACTTTTGCATATTGGCCTCGGTAAAATATTGGTACTTTTCGCGGATATCTTCGGGTGTGTCTACGAAGCTAATGTTTTCGTCAACGCCCATGGAACGGAATGTGGCCTTGGCCAGATCGAGGAAGGTACGTGCCTTGCCCGAGCCCAAGTTGTAGATCGCCGAATTTTTGCGGTGGTGCATCAAAAAAATACAAACGTCCACCACGTCTTTGACATAAACAAAGTCGCGCATTTGTCCGCCGTCGGTGTAGTCGGGGCGGTGCGAACGAAATAATTTCATCCCGCCGTTTGCGCTGATTTGTTCAAAGGCATGAAAAATCACCGATGCCATGCGCCCTTTGTGGTACTCGTTGGGTCCGTAAACATTGAAGAATTTCAGTCCTGCCCAAAAGAATGGGGATTCTTTTTGCTCCAACACCCACTGGTCAAATTCATTTTTTGAATCGCCATAGGGATTGAGTGGAACCAGTTTTGGAATCACCGCATGATCGTCGTTGTAGCCCAATGCCCCGTCTCCGTAAGTTGCCGCCGAAGAGGCATACACCAACGGCAAGGCCACTTCGCTGCAGATTTTCCAAATGGCCTTGGAGAATTCCACGTTCAATTCATCAAAAATGGCTTTGTTGAATTCGGTTGTATCTGTCCGGGCGCCCAAGTGAAACACAAATTGCACTTGGTCCTCGTTGGCCTTGAGCCAGTCGATAAACGCACCGCGGTCCACCAGTTGGGTGTATTTTTTACCCTCGAAATTGAGGTGTTTGTGTGTCTTACTGAAATCATCCACCAATACCAGGTCGTTGTATCCCTGTTCATTGAGGCGCGACACCAAACATGACGCGATAAAACCTGCTGCTCCCGTAACTACGATCATAAGCCGATGCTGAATTAATGGCAGTAAATTTACAACAACCTGTGCGATGTCAGACACGGATTGAGGCAGCACACCCTCCGCCGATGCAGGCCGGATGCATCAACGCAGCAGAAATGCACTGAAGGCCCCATTCGTGGTAAGTGTACAAAGCGGGTGTAAAAAGTAGATACGCCTTGGAAGGATTTTGGTGCGCTGCCCTTTCAAACCAATGCCCGCACTACCTTTGCGGCTCAAATGCACGACCATCATGGCCATTAAAAAAGAAGATTTGCACCCGTTGGGGTATTTTTCAAAGTTGCACGGGTACAAAGGCGAGCTCACTGCTGCGTTCCAAACGGTGGATCAAGCCGATTACACCGACTTGGAAAGTTTGTATGTGGAGTCGAAAGGAGTGATTGTGCCATACTTCATTGAGAGCATCGAGCACAAAACCAATAGCTCCATCAAGATCAAACTCGAGGGAATCGATACCGAAGCAGCGGCAAGAGCGTTGGTCAAATGCCCCATTTTTATAGACAAGGAACAGGTGTCACAAGGCGATGAAGAACAAATGGAATTGATGTCCATGGAGGGGTATAGCGTTGTGGACATGACCCACGGGCCCATCGGAGCAATCGAGCGAATCGAGGACAACAAGCTCAATCCCTTGATGGTGATCCGCTACGAGGACAAAGAAATCTTATTGCCTTTGCATCCCGACTTTATTGAGAAGATGGATCACAAAAAGCGAATAGTACATATCGCAGCACCCGAAGGCTTAATCGATTTTTATCTCGGCGAACAAGATGCGGCAGATGAGGAAGAAGAATAATTCCCCTTCGTTTTTCTCTAAACACAACAATTAAAAAAATGGATAGCGGAGATCAGTGGTTAAATCATCTCCACTTGTCGGGCCACTTTCTGCAAGATTTCAAACACCGTTTCGGCCATAACGTTTTCGCTGTCGAGTGTCGGGTTGATTTCGGTGAATTCCAAACAACACGTGCGTTCGTTTTGCAGCAATTCCAAAATCAAATCGGCGGCTTCCCGTTCGTTGATACCGCCTTTGACGGGGGTTCCGGTGCCGCGTGAGATGCTGGGGTCCATGCTGTCCACGTCAAAGCTGATATAGAGTTTGTCGCAATGACTGAGGTATTTGATCAATTCGCGGCTCAGTTTTGTCACCCCTGTTTTGCGCAGCTCGTTGGTGGTCACCACTTTTACTTTATTCTTTTTGATCAAGGCCGCTTCCTGTTCTTCGAAGTCGCGAAGGGTGATATAGATCAAATCGCGGTATTCGATTTTCGGACTGAAGTCGCCGACATTTTTGAGCATTTCCCAAAGCTCAATGGTTTCGTAGTCCAGGTCGTTGACTTTTTCTTCGATATTGTCTTCGCCCAAGGCAGTGGCGAGGGGCATGCCATGCATA
Source organism: Flavobacteriales bacterium (assembly GCA_947463065.1). GTDB lineage: Bacteria > Bacteroidota > Bacteroidia > Flavobacteriales_D > Sanyastnellaceae > CANHSF01. Next base: position 8,265 of record CANHSF010000101.1, read on the forward strand.
TTGCCGCTGGGGGAGGTGTATGGCGAGTGCAAATCCGCGTGTGCATCGATCCAAATGACCCCAATGCGGCTTTCGGGATAAGCCATTTTGATTCCGGCCAACGTTCCGCCCGCGTTACTGTGGTCGCCGCTGATGAGGATGGGGAAGCGTTGATCGCGCAAACTATCGCGCACGGCAGCTCCGATGCGTTCATACATTTTGAGAACGCTGCGGATATTTTTCGCATAACGACTTCCACCAGCATTGAACAATGCTTGATTGTCGTGGGGGATGACGATGCTTTTGTATTTTTTGAAGAACGTTGAACGGAAGTCGAGGGCTGCAATTTTCACAGCTTCGACACCCAAACTAGCCCCGCGAGTGCCAGCACCCACTTCACTTGCAACTTCCAACAATCGGATGTTTTTCTCTTTTTTCACTGCCATGCCGCGAATTTAGGGCATTTCGGTCAATCGTCATAGCATACTAAAAGGGGGATATATGGAGTGCTCAGGATTACTCGCATTCCCCCATATTTTGATGCATGATCTGGGGGTTTATGTGCCATATTTGTATGCTCATACAGACCGCATGAAACAAGACATTCAAAAAGCCAAGCTCGAGCTCATCGAGTGGATCGTTCGCCAGGAGAAAATGGAACGCCTCGAATCGCTATTCAACGCGATGCGCAGCACCGATCAACACGAACAAGACAAGTCCAAATTGGTCGGTTATCGAGTTAAAGGTCAGCCCGTGACCAAGGAAATGCTCATCGCGGCGATCCAGCAAAGTTTAGCACAAATCACCGATGGCGAATGTGTTGCGCTCAATGACCTCGAAAAAGAATCTGAACAGTGGTAATCCCTCCAATAATCAATAATCAATGAAATTTTTTCTACTTGTTTTTTCCATCATTCTGATCGGCCTCAGTACCTCGGCCCAAACCCCATGTGTCGATGGTATGGCGGGAAATTATCCCTGTGAGAACGTTGACCTATTGGCATTCATTCCGCTCGAAGATATCGGCGATGGTGACAATACCAATGATATCTGGGGCTGGGTGAGTCCACTTACAGGAAGGGAATACGCGTTGGTCGGATGCAGCAATGGCACTGCTTTTTTGGATATCTCCGATCCTGTAGCGCCAATTTATTTGGGTATTTTGCCTACACATACCCAAGAAAACCTTTGGAGGGATCTCGAAAGCGACGAGCGGTACTGCTACATCGGCAGCGAAGCTCCAGATCACGGCCTGCAAATTTTTGATTTGTACCAATTGGATCTCGTGAGCAATCCACCGGTAGAGTTCGAAGAAACCTCACATTTTGCAGGTTTTGGCAGCAGCCACACCATTGCGCTCGACACCATCAATGATTATGTGTACTGCAACGGTAGCCGCAATCTCGATGGTGAATTTGTGTACGACGGGGGCTTGTACATTGTCGATGTTTCTGATCCACTCAATCCTTTTTTGGCCGGCGGATTCAGTGAAGACGGCTACACCCACGATTGTTTTGTTTGGAATTACGATGGACCAGACGCCGATTACCAAGGCAAACAAATGGTGCTTGCATGCAATGGGGAATCGTTAACCGTGGTGGATTGCACCGACAAATTGGATTGCCAAATGATCACCACCTTGGTCTATCCCGACTTGGGGTACGTGCATCAAGGATGGATCACCAAAGACAAAAAGCATTTTTTGTTGGACGATGAATTGGATGAAGTGGCCTTGGGCAATGACCTTTTGCCCTACGGCACACGCACGCACATCTTCAATATCGAAGATTTGGACAATGTGGTCTACATGGGTTATTACGAAAACGACAACATTTCCATTGACCACAACCTGTATGTCAAAGATCAGTTTGTGTATCAAAGCAACTACCGCAGCGGTGTGCGCATTGTGGATGCAGTTAAAGTGAGCGAGGGCATTTTGAAGGAAGTGGGTTATTTCGATCTGTTTCCTCAAAACGACAATGCACAGTTCAGCGGCACGTGGTCCAATTTTCCATACTTGCCAAGCGGTGTCAACATCGCTACATCCATGTACGAAGGATTTTTTATTTTGCAGCCTCGTGTATTGTATGCCGAGCAGACCGACTGGGATTTGTGTTTGGTTGATCAAATCCAGTACACCATGGTGGTCAATGGTGATCTCGCATTCCCGTTGGTGGCATCTGTTTCGGGCATTCCAGGCGCGCTCTTGGCGTCCGTCACCATCACCGAGCCGGGCACTTACAATTTGTTAATTTCTGGATTGTCCACACTGCCATCGGGCGAATACGCGGGCAAGGTAAAGTTGTCCACCAATTTTGGAGAGCAATACGAGTTGGATCTCAATCTCAGCATCAACGGTTCCTCACCGGCAGCGCCTGCGATCACCAGTCCGCTCAATTCGGGCTTTGTCAACGTCAACGATCCCGCGATTGTGATCAGTTGGGAAGGCAGCAGTGCTTTGCAGTACGAAGTGGAATTGGCCACCGATGCGGCCTTTACATCCATCATTGAGGCACAGATAGTAGGAACAACAAATGCGGTGTTCAATTACAATTTGCCTTTGGGCGAGTACTATGTGCGGGTTCGTGCCCTCAACGATTGCGGACAAAGCGCATGGAGTAACGCGCATACGTTTTCAGTGGTCAATGTTGCGGTTTCGGAGCCAACCACAAGCGTGCTTGCCGCATGGCCCAATCCATTTACCAACGAATTGGAAATACGCGCCAATGGGCCATTGGGTCAGGTGCGCATCACGAATGCGTTGGGACAGGTGGTTTTCAATCAATTTACAGCATCGAGCAGTATGCGCTTGAATGAGTTGCAATGGCCAGTGGGGGTGTATTTGATCCAAACCCACCAAGGCGATCAGCGGATGATGCGCAAATAAGGCAGTTTACCAATGCAATGAAATGGGGGCGTTCCACACGGGGCGCCATTTTTTTTTGAAATGCCCTTCAGAAAACGCAACTCCAAAAAAAAACCGACACGAATCATTCATGTCGGTTGAACTAGTGATCCCGAAGGGACTCGAACCCCCATCAAAGGAACCGGAATCCTCCGTTTTATCCATTAAACTACAGGACCATTTCGGCGCGCAAATGTAACGTCATTTTGAGGCCTTTGGCCAAAGAATCGCAAATTTCGGCCCGTGCGATGGCCGATCATCA
>CANHSF010000102.1 GCA_947463065.1 Flavobacteriales bacterium
CAACATCGGTATGCAATGGTGGCGGATACAGTTTGCAGAAAAACCAATCCCACGTGAAATGGGCTACTCCAAATGAAGGGACTTTCTTGTAAGCTGCGACTTCAAACGCCTCGTACACGAAATCCGACAATACAAAATCAAAATCGAAATCGGTCAACTCCGACTTAATGTAATCGTTGGAAGTCTGAAGATACGTCGAAAACCGCTCGGCAATCGCCTTCAAATCCGGTGAACCACTGGGTTGTTTGTCCCATAGAATGTTGTTGAATTTCTCGATGAAATCCGCATTTTCGATATACCGTCGTGCTGTTTCGGCTTGCACTTTTGTTTGCACCGTGACACGCGTCCCCGGCAACGTGCGCATCAACTCCTCCACAACAGCGCGCTGACGGACGATGTGGCCAAATCCTTCATCGGAAAGATAGACTTTGCAGCGCTTATGTATCGTATCGGAAGCCATGGTTTAACGCGTGTAAAGATAGCGGCACCAGCGCTCGCTGCAAACTTTTCTCACCAAGACAGCACGGGTCGGAGTTAACCGTGAAAGTACTTGAATACCGTGGCGGCCGAGCGCTTATTGATCACCTTCTCCAATTCCTCCAGAGATGCTTCCTTTACAGCTTGCACCGTTCCAAAATGCATCAACAAGGTCTGGGTCGTGTGATTGCCCACGCCTTTGATTTCGGTCAGCTCGGAGCGCAATGCATCCTTACTGCGTTTGTTGCGGTGGTTGGTGATTCCGAAGCGATGGGCCTCGTCACGCAATTGTTGAATCAACTTCAAAGTTTCGCTGCGCTTATCGAGGTAAATGGGAAACGAATCACCAGGAAAATAAATCTCCTCCAATTTTTTTGCAATCCCGATAATCGCCACCTTACCTCGCAATCCCAGTGCATCCAAGCTCTCCAAGGCGGCACTCAATTGTCCCTTTCCGCCGTCTATGATGATCAATTGTGGAAGCGATTGTTGTTCGTCCATCAACCGCTTGTAGCGCCGAAAAACAACCTCCTTCATGGTGTCAAAGTCATTGGGTCCCTCCACTGTGCGTGGATTAAAAATGCGGTAATCCGCTTTGCTCGGACGGGCTTGTTTAAACACCACACATGCACTCACCGGATGGGTGCCTTGGATATTGGAATTGTCAAAACACTCTATGTGAACAGGCAACTCGCGCAAACGCAAATCTTTTTGGGCAGTTTGCAGAATGCGATTGGTATGCCGCTCGGGATCGACCAACTCCAATTGCTTCTGCGCATCCAACATATATTGTGTGCTGTTCTTCAGCGACAAATCGATGAGCTTGCGCTTGTCTCCGCGCTGCGGCATATGCACCTCCACTGCTTCAATGCCCAACTCAATGGCATGGGAAACCAACACGGCATCGCTGGTGCTATAAAACTTTTCGCGAATTTGAAATACCGCAAAGGCCAACATCTCCTCATCGCTCTCATCCATCTTCTTCTTGATCTCGGTGCTGTAACTCTGCACTATTACGCCGTTGTTCACCTTCATGTAATTGACGTAACCGGCATTGGCATCGCTGACAATCGAAAACACATCCGTATTATGAATATCCGCCGTTACAATTGTACTCCGCGCCTGAAAATGCTCCAAGGTTTCGATGCGCGTTTTGTACATCTGTGCCTCCTCAAACGCATATCGACCGGCGCATTCGTTCATCAGTCGTTTGTAGCCTCTGATCAGGTCTGAATAATTTCCCTTTAGGATCTCTCTTATCCCTTGAATGCTTTGTTCATACGATTCATGTGTTTGCTGACCGGTGCACGGCCCAAGACAATTGCCCAAATGATACTCCAAACACACTTTAAACTTCCCCGCTTCGATGTTCTTGGCTGTCAGCGGAAGCGAACAGGTGCGGATGGGATACAGTTTCTTGATCAAGTCAAGCACCGCATGCATCATTTTGCCCGAAGCGTACGGACCGTAATACTCGCTTTTCTCGTACTCGCGCTGCCGTGTTGGAAACACACGTGGAAAAGGCTCTTTCACAATCACAATGCTCGGATAGGTTTTGTCGTCTTTTAGATTGATATTGTAGCGCGGTTTGTACTTTTTGATCAGCGAATTCTCCAAAAGCAGTGCATCCCATTCCGTCTCTACAACAATGGTTTTAATATCGGCAATTTTGCGCACAAGAATGCGGGTCTTGCCGCTTTCATAAGCATTGGTATTGAAGTAGCTGGTGACTCGGTTTTTTAAACTCTTCGCCTTACCGATGTACAACAATTGCCCCTGATCATCAAAATATTGATATACACCGGGCTTGTGATCCAAGGTTTTGAGGATTTGATCGATATGGGCCGAGCGCTCTTTCACTGGGGTAAAATTAAGGCGTCTTCAAGTAAATTGCCGATCCACAAAGGTCTTCGGCATAAAAAAAGAACAGGCATGGCCAAGTCATCTTATTTTTGGATGCATCAATTTCGAACCCCAATGAAGCCTTCCATCCGCCTCTCCATTGCCCTCCTTGTATTGCTGTTGCAAAACATGTGCATTGGCCAATCCGTTCAACCTCTTCCTCCATTGGCCGATTCGGATCGTACACACCCCATAGTCAACGTCTCCATTGGTGGATCCAATGCGCAAGGGAATTGGTTGGCGCCGGCCTCTTACGATGTTCCAATATTCGAAAAAACTGAATGGAGCATCCAGCTTACCGATAAGGTCATGATGGCCATCAACGATTTCTTCAAGCGCAACGGTGCAGGCAAAAATGGATTGAACCCCTACGATCCCGAGCAAGTTGATGTTTGGGCAGAAATTTGGCGCCCCAATGCCACGAAAAGCATACGCGTCAACGGATTCTTTTATCAATCGATTGAACGAATGACTGCAGGCGATGTAAACAATTGGACTTGGCGCGAATTGGCCACACCGCAGCCGTTCCGTTTTCGATTCGCCCCTCAAATCAAGGGAATCCACTATGTCAAATTGTTTGCTACGATCAAAGGTCAAGGTTCTTTCGAAACACAAGCCTTTTCCTTCGAGGCCACCGACAACAAAGCCGAAGAAGGGCCCTTGAGCATTACGCCCAACGGCAGGTACCTTCAGCTCAAAGACCAATCGGTGTTTTTTCCAGTTGGACAAAATTTGCTCACCGCTCACTTCTGCTCTTGCGAAAATCGCTCTGGCACTGACCCTGACGGCTGGCTCAATGAAGATTGCTCCACCTGTTATACCAACAGGGCAAACGACTTGTGCTGCAACCTCAACACGGATTGGAGAAAGGGATTCTGGAAGTCCCCACAAAAAGACATTCGCAAACGATTGGAACACCCCGCATCGTTCATGAAAATGCTCGACGAACTCACGCACTTGAAAGCCTCTGGTGCCAATGCTTTCCGCACGCTGCTCACCCCCATTTCATACGACTTTGAATTCGAAAAACTAAACAACTACCAAGATCGCCAATGCATGGCTTGGGAACTGGATGTGCTGCTGGAGAAGGCCGATGAACTCGATCTTCGGGTGGAACTTTGTATGTTGCTTCACACCCAATTTACACATGGCTTCAGCGCCAGTTGGGACTGGACCGACATCGATCGCTGGAACGAGGGTTTTGGCGGTTACTGCTATTACACCGAGCGCGAAAAAACCAAATGCGATGCCGAACCGGCTTCCTTCTTTGCGCAAGAAGAAGCCAAAAAGTTTTACCGGCACAAACTGCGCTACTTCTTTGCTCGTTTCGGATACTCCAGTGCGATCATGCAATTGGAACTGCTGAGCGAAGCCAACAATGTCGGAAATCGCGAAGGAGACATCAACAATCCTGATGACTGGTGGGGATGGTTGGTGAAACAACTGCCCGAAAGCAGAAGCTACAACCTGAGCGCTCAAACCCGCTTCGATATTGGGCAATGGTCGCAGGAAATGGCCCGATACATCAAAGAGGATCTCCAACAAAATCATCTGATCGCGGTATCTTATACCGGAAACGCCATGATGAGCGATCGCTTCGGCAAGGTGCCCAATTGCAACGATCCGCTCTTTGACATCAGTCAAATGTCGCCTTTTGTAGATGTCATTGCGCACAGTTCCTATGACGCGGCGCTCGACCGCTGGAAAAAATGGAGCGATCACGACAATGTCTTCAACAGCGATTGGTACCGCTATCAATGTCCACCCCTCAACAACGATGGAAAAATAAAATTCCGCGGATACCCCGACGTACACAAACCCGTAATGCACAGTGAAAACGGAAACGACATCGGTCACAACCGCGATGAACAATGGTTCGAAAAAGACCTTTGGTGCAACCTTTTCAGCGGACATGCCAGCTCCGGAATGGCCTGGGGAATGATGCATCACCACCCGCGATGGGACATGTTTGGAAATGTCAACGCATTCTTCCAAAAAATCATTCTTCCCATTGCAGATTTGGCCAACGACACCACTTGGGCCGTGGATTGGTCAGAAGGACGAAACCGAACACCAAATGCAAGGCGCATGGAAATCGTGTACATGAAAAACAATGCACCTGGAAAATTCTGTGCCTTTGGCATTCTGATGAATCGCACTTGGAATCCCGCCAATCAGGCGCCGCAATGGCTTGATGACCAAATCAAAAAATCGTTTATCAACGACTGGGAACCGCAATTCAACAAAGGTTTGGACGGTGTATCCATGATGCCGTTTGTAGAAATTCCATACCGGTTTAGCACCGCGCCCACCATCCAAAAAATGGGCAAGTGCAATAGCTTTGTCATTACCTATTATGACCCCAAAACCCTTGAAATCATTCAGCGTGCCGACGACGATGTGATCCTCGGAAACGGTGTCCGATTGAAGAACTTTCCAGCATTGACCGCGGAACGCCCGTACGTTCTCTTCACCATCGTGCGCAACGGCAATTGCATCGAAAATTGATGCATGTCCAGATTGTGGCCCGCTCGAAGAGAGACAGCGCCGAAAATTGATTAATTTCGAACCATGAATTTCATTACCGGGGCCACAGGCATGTTGGGTACTCATATCGTAGGTGAGCTACTGCAGCGTGGATTGCCCGTAGTGGCCGGTTGCCGGCATTTGGACAATACCGGCGAATGTTTGCGACTGCTCCGCTTCAAAGGCTACACCCAGGAACAAATTGCATCCATTCAATGGAGAATTTGTGATGTTTTGGATACCGACTCCTTGTCCAATGCATTTGAGGGTTGCACCACAATCTATCACACCGCTGCCATCGTTTCCTATCACGCCAAAGACCGTGGGTTGATGTATGAAACAAACGTACAAGGCACAGCCAATGTGGTCAATGTGGCATTGGAACTCGGCGACATGCAGTTGATCCACGTAAGCAGCATTGCGGCATTGGGCAAAGCCCATCCGGGCGAAACACTCGACGAGCGAACGGAGTGGAAAAATTCTGCGTACAATACCCACTACGGCATCACAAAACACCTGTCGGACCTCGAGGTTTGGCGAGGTGTTCAAGAGGGACTGCAAGCCGTTGTGGTGCATCCAGGTTTTATTGTTGGTGCGGGATCCTTTGAGCGCAGCAGTCCCAGTGTATTCAAAAAAATCAACGAGGGTTTGCGGTTTTATCCGCCGGGGGGAACAGGCTTCATCAGCGCTACACAATGTGCGAAAATGATGGTCGACTTGCGTTTGAAAAATATCACCAATGAGGCATTTGTTTTTGTGACCAAAAGCGAATCGATGCATTGGTTATTTGCATCCATCGCTCGAAGCCTCAACGCCAAGGTGCCCAATACATTGGCCAAACCCTGGATGCTTCAAGCGGCTCGAATCGCCGAATGGCTCAAAGAGATCTTTACCGGTAAAAAAGCTTTGGTGACTAAAGAAACCATCAAAAACGCTTCGATTCGCTTCCATTACAACACCCAAAAATTAGCGGATGTGTTTCCCAATTTCGCCGATGATTTGGAGCAAGAAGTAGCACAGGCCGCAGCCTACTTCAAACATTGCAACCCTCACTGAGTCTTGTTCAACCGATCCGAAATGCGGTTGATCACACTGTCTTCGATCGCCTCCATGAGCTCCGGACGACTCATGTAATAATCATAAGCCTTGTAATACCTTTCGTGCTCGATTCCGTGCTGTGCAAACAATTGATCGTAATACCTGGACATGTAAGGGCGTAGGGTATCGGGCTTCGTCACTGCCGCGGCATACGATCCCTCCAAAATACGAATATCGGTGAGGATATTTATCATCTCCACCGGTTGCAAGGGAGCTTCCTGAATGGGCTCCTGGCAACTGCCCAACGCAGCGAGTCCAACAACAATCAATTTCCTCCACATGGCTTTAGCGATTAAATTCCAATCGACTTCCTTTGGACGAATGATCCAATACACCTTGACTGTAAGCCAAGAATCCATTGACCAAAGTATGTTCTACCGTTGAACTGAACACATGGCCCTCAAAGGGCGACCAGCCGCATTTGTACAACAAACTCTCCTTGGTCACTTCATGCGGCTTATTCAAATTCACCAGCACCAAATCGGCATAGTAGCCCTCGCGTATGAAACCACGACGGTCGATTTGAAACAAGATGGCCACATTGTGCGAAGCCTTTTGGGCAATCAGCTCCAACGTAAACACACCCTCCTTCACCAAATCCAATAGCGCCAATAAATTGTGTTGAACCAAAGGTCCTCCGCTGGGTGCTTTCAAATATTTCTGTGCCTTTTCCTCCAATGTATGTGGAGCATGATCCGTAGCCAAAACATCGATGCGGCCATCGATCACAGCCTGCCGAATATTCGTTCGGTCGTGCAAGGTTTTCACTGCCGGATTCCATTTGATCAAATTGCCCTTGGCCGCGTAATCCGCATCGGTAAACCACAAATGATGGGTGCACGCCTCGGATGTAATCTGCTTCTGCTCGAGCGGAATATTCGCATCAAACAAATCCAACTCCATCGCCGTGCTGATGTGCAATACATGAAGCCGTGTGCCGTATTTCTTGGCTCTCGCTATCGCTTTGGACGATGAACTGTAACATGCCTCTGCGCTTCGTATGCGGCCGTGTTCGGAAACCGGAATATCCTCGCCGTATTTGGCCTTTGCAGCCTCTACGTTTTCTTTGATCATCGGATCGTCTTCGCAATGCAAAGCGATCAGCATTTTCACTTTCGAAAAAATTTCGTTGAGCGAGGCTTCCACATCGACCAACATATCTCCTGTGCTGCTGCCCAAAAATATTTTCACGCCGCATACTTTGCGCGGATCCAAACTCAACAACTCATCGATGTTGTTGTTGGTGGTTCCCATAAAAAAGCTGTAGTTGGCCAACGAAACCTCTGCTGCTCGACTGTACTTCTCCTCCAAAAGAGCCAATGTTGTTGCCGGCGGTGAAGTATTGGGCATCTCCATGTAGGAGGTAATTCCGCCCGCCACAGCAGCAGCCGCTTCTGTAGCCAACTCGCCCTTGTGCGTCAAGCCCGGTTCGCGGAAATGCACTTGATCATCGATCAATCCCGGCATAATATGAAGTCCGCTGGCATCGATTATTGGATATGCATCGCCTAATGTCAACCCACCGGGGGAAGCAATTTGCGCAATGATGCCGTTTTCAATCAGGATATCAAGTGGCTCAACTTTTCCTTCGTTCACCACTGTTCCGTTTAAAATGCGATAGCTGTTTTTCATGGAACGTATCTCTTTTATCGTTTTGCGTTTCGTCGGCTAACCCGAGTAAATCGCATGCGCAACACCCCGATCACCGCCTCATTAAATATATTCATACTCATCTTGCTCACTCCGTGTTCACGATCCATAAACGTAATTGGAACTTCAACAATCCTAAATCCCAATTGTTTTGCATTGTATTTCATTTCGATCTGAAAAGCATAACCGATAAACTGTATGCGATCCAAATCGATGGTCTCCAATACTTTTCGGGTATAGCAAACAAAGCCCGCTGTACTATCGCGAACGCCCAACCACAACACCGTATTGACATAGAGACTGGCGCCAAAACTCATGACCAAGCGCTTCATGGGCCAATTTTTTACACCGCCACCTTTTACATACCTGGAACCTACGCTCATGTCGCCGCCTTGTTTTACACAACCGTCGTAGAGCCTGACCAAATCGTCGGGGTTATGCGAAAAGTCGCAATCCATTTCAAAAACAAAACCGTACGAACGTTCGAGTGCCCATCGGAAGCCCGCGATATAGGCCGTCCCAAGACCCAACTTGCCCGTGCGCTGCAACAAGTGAAGGGAAGATGAAAACTCATTCTGCAAGCGTTTGACAATATCGGCGGTTCCATCGGGTGAACCATCGTCCACGATCAATACATGAAACGATTTGGGCAATGAAAACACCTTGCGGATCATGCGCTCCACATTCTCCTTCTCGTTATACGTAGGTATGATTACTACACTATCCGACACGATGGTATTCAATTTTTAATTTTTGTTTCTTCTTCCGCCAAAAGCGCCTCGACGCGTTCGACCATATTCTTGCTGCCGATCAATAACGGCGAACGCATGTGCAGCTCTTTGGGCTGAATATCCAAGATGCGCTGCGCACCATCGCTGGCTTTTCCTCCCGCCTGCTCCACGATGAATGCCAATGGATTGCATTCGTATTGCATCCGCAATTTGCCATCGGGATTTTTGGTTGTGCCCGGATACATATAGATGCCCCCTTTGATGAGGTTGCGGTGAAAATCGGCTACCAATGAACCAATGTAGCGCGCACTATAAGGCCGCTTGGTTTTTTTATCATTGGCCTGACACCACGCCACATACGTTTGAATGGCCGCGCTGCACGTGCGAATATTGCCCTCATTGATGGAATAAATGGCTCCATCTTCAGGGATTTTCATGTCCTCATGCGACAAACAAAATTCTCCAATACTGGGTTCCAAAGTAAATCCATTGACCCCATGGCCTGTGGTATAAACCAACATCGTGCTGGACCCATAAATGACATATCCTGCTGCAACTTGCTCACTTCCCTTTTGCAAAAAATCATTGACATTGGCCAAATCGCCCACGCTGCTTTTGCGTCGGAATATGCTGAAAATCGTGCCTATACTAACATTGACATCGATATTGCTTGAACCATCAAGAGGATCAAAGAGAATGACGTATTTCGACTTGCGCGATATCTCATTGTCAAAAGCATGGTAACGCTCATTCTCCTCACTGGCCGCACCGCAAACTTGACCTCCCCAGCGCACCGCATTGAACAATGCTTTATCGGCAATCACATCCAGCTTCATCTGCTCTTCTCCTTGCACATTGCTTGTCCCTTCGGCCCCCAAAATATCCTGAAGCCCAGCCTTGTTGACTTGATGATTGATGATCTTGGCTGCAACACCTATATCGGCCAACAACCGCGACAAATCGCCGGAAGCGTAGGGAAAATCCGCCTGCCGCTCCATGATAAATTCACTCAAGGTGATGATGCTTCTCATGTTTGCAAATGTACACCGAGTTAACCTTATTCCCGCATAGGCTAAAAGCATCTTAATTTATTGTTTTTCAATTATATATTCTCTTGGTTAAGTAAAAAACACACCCGATGATTCACCTCTGATCGAAGGATACTTACGCAAGGTGTTGAATACTCTGAGATTTGATTTACATTTGATCTGCTAAACGAACCCAAATGAAATACGCTATCCTCTGCATGGGCCTACTCTGGGCCTGCCTCGCTTCTGCTCAAATCGACGTGGGCGGTATGGTCAAAAACAAAGTCAACCAACGCATCGAACAAAAAACCAATCAGGCCATCGACAAAACACTCGATGAAACCGAAAAAGGGGTAAAAGACGCTGCAAAAGGAAATAAAAAAGGCAAATCCAAATCCAATGAAGGGGATGCACCACAAGGCGAAAAGACCGAAGAAAGCTCATCCGATAATGCCAACATTAAAAAAAGTTTAACGACATACAGCAAATTCGATTTTGTTCCAGGCGAAAAAGTTTTGATTCTCGATCAATTCGAAAATGTAGCTGTGGGCGATTACCCAGTCGACTGGAATACCAACGGCACCGCTGAAATTGTCACTGTGGATGGCGTCGACGGCAAATGGCTTCAACTGGTCAAAGAAGGTGTATTCATGCCCGATTATATCACCGATCTCCCCGAAAATTTCACACTTCAATTCGATGTCATTGCCAACCAAGAGTTCAATTATTACTCCGATTGGTTTCGTGTCACTTTTCTTTCTACTCAAAACAGGGCCAAACTCAATGACTTTGGCAAATTTTCGAATCCCCAAAACGCTGTCCGTTTCGCCATGCACCCGCGCAACGCAGGCAGCAGCGCTGGTGGTGTTGCCTTTGAAAATTGGAATGAAAACGGTGAATCATTGCTAAAAAATGAACTAAACACCACACAATTCTTCGTCCCCAATAACAACATGGTTCGGATTTCGGTTTGGCGCCAAAAACAACGCCTGCGCGTGTACTTCAACGAAGAAAAAGTACTCGATATTCCGCGCGCATTTTCTGCAACGGCAAAATACAACGCCACTTCGTTCAACTTTGGCGGATCGGCCGACAATACCGACAAAATACTTATCGGAAACATCCGCCTCGCTGTTGGAGCGCCGGATACAAGAAGCAAACTCATTACCGAAGGCAAATTGGTAACCCGAGGTATTCTATTCGATGTCGGTAGCGACCAAATCAAACCCGAGTCGTACGGCACCATCAAAGAAATCGCCAATGTGCTCAAAGAAAACCCCGATGTGAAGGTGCAAATTATCGGCCACACCGATGGCGACGGTGACGAAGCTGCCAATTTGGAATTGTCCAAAAAAAGAGCAGCCGCCGTCAAAGCTTTTATAGAAAAAGAATTTGGCATCGAAGCCAGCCGCCTTACCACCGATGGTAAAGGGGAATCGCAACCCGCCGACTCCAATGCTTCTGCGGTGGGCAAAGCCAACAACCGCCGCGTCGAATTCATCAAAATATAGAGTGAATATCCATAAAAAAAGGAGGTGCTGCGTACCTCCTTTTTTTATCTCTTCGCGCGTCAGTTTGTCCCTTCACTGCTGAAGCAATGCAGATGATCAAGCAAGAACGAGCATTCTGCGAAAAAATAGACTGGCTCGTTCATGATCATCTTCTGGCGCTATGCGCATCAATCCATCTTGCGTGTTTCGATGTACTGCGCGGGATTCGCTGATCGTTCAATGAACCCGCGCTTTATTTTTTTACGGCCTCTTTCGCCCAAGTGTCTTTTAAAGTAACCGTGCGATTGAATATCATTTTCGCTTCAGTACTCGCTTGATCAAAACAGAAATAGCCCAATCGTATAAACTGAAATTTCTCCTCCTGTGAAGCCGTGCGAAGCGCTGGTTCAACATACGCATTGTGCACTACGGTCAAACTATTTTCATTGATGTACGTCTTAAAATCACCGTCTTCCGCCGAAGGATTCTCCAC
>CANHSF010000103.1 GCA_947463065.1 Flavobacteriales bacterium
GGCATCCCAAGCTTCCATGACCCCCATGAGCAGACTTCCTTTGACGGTCCAGCGGCGATCAAAATTGTTGCGGTAGGTCATTCCCCCGCATGCTGTCAATCGACCACCAAAGTGCTTATAGGGGTTGATGTCGCCGATATAATAGGCTGTGCCAGACAGCAGCCCAATGTCTTTGCTGCGCTCAAATTTCTTGCTCGTTCTTTGGCCAAATGCCAAAAAAGAAGCAAACAACCATATGATGACCAGTAGATTTCTCAAGCGGGTGGATAACTCGGGTTTGATCGAAATATTGTTAGTACGAAGAATCCAGCGCGAAGTTATAGCCATTTGCCTTGCCCCTTTTTCGAGCTGTTTTATTTTGCCACACCAAGGGTTGTTCAAAAACCAATGGCACAATGAATTAACCCGTATGCAGGAAGTCAAGTACCATTTCGGAGAATGCCGCTGGCGCTTCGGCATGTACCCAATGCCCCGCTTGTTCGATGGTTTTTATCTGGCTTTGCGGAAAAAGGTGTTGAATGCCTGCAACATCCTCTGGCCGAATGTAATTGCTCTGACCGCCGCGGATAAAACAGGTGTTGACGGGGCAGACTTTGGCCTCGAGTCCTACCATAATGTGTTCTATTTCCCGATGCAGCACAGGCAAGTTGAAGCGCCAATCCAGTTTACCGTGTTCCCGCCAGTAGAGGTTTTTCAACAAAAACTGACGTGTTCCCTCATCCGGTACAAAGGGCAATAGCCTTTGCTCTGCTTCCTGCCTGCTGGCGCAATGGTCCACATCCACCGCCAAAAGCCCTTCGAAAATGGTTTGGTGATGAGGTGGATAGCTGCGGATCCCCATGTCAACTACAATCATTTTCTCGATCAAAAAGCCATATTCCTGTGCAAAGGTCATGGCTGTTTTTCCGCCCATGCTGTGTCCCAAAAGGACAATATCCCGCAAGTTTTGGCTGGCCACCAACTCAAAAAGATCTTCGGCCATGTGGGCATAGGACATGGTTTCGGTATGGGAAGAGTGTCCGTGGTTGCGTTGATCGATCAGGAAAACTTGATAATGCGCAGACCAGTTTTTGGCATGCGTGAGCCAGTTGTCGGCACTGCCAAACAAACCGTGCAAGATCAGCAGCGGTTGTCCTTCTCCTAGTGTTTTGAAAAACAAATTCATCCCTTGGGTTGCAAACAACGTTGATATAAACGAACTGTATTTTCCATTCCATAGCGCAGGGCATCGCTGATCAGCGCATGGCCAATGCTAACCTCCAATAGGCTGGGAATATGTGCAGCAAAAAATTCCAAGTTTTCGAGGCTCAGGTCATGACCCGCATTCACCCCAATGCCCATTTCCGAAGCCAAACGAGCTGTTTCTTCAAATGGCACAATGGCCCTTTCACGATCCGTTGCGTAGTTAGCGGCATAGGGTTCGGTGTAAAGCTCTATACGATCGGGTCCAACTTGCAGGACAGCATCCAATTGGCTTGGTTCGGGATTCAAAAAAATAGAGGTGCGAATGCCCGAGGCGCGGAGCTCGTGAACGATATCGGATAAGAAAGACGCATGCGTTTGGACATCCCAACCTGCATTGCTGGTGATGGCTTCCGGTGGGTCGGGCACCAGTGTGACCTGATGAGGCAGAACCAGTTTGACCAAATCCAAAAAGTCGCGCGTGGGATAGCCCTCGACGTTGAATTCGGTGGTTACCACTTTTTTGAGCTCATGCACATCGCGGCGTGTGATGTGTCGCTCGTCAGGACGCGGATGAACGGTGATTCCGTTGGCACCAAATCGCTCGATTTCCATGGCCCATTCAACAACGTTGGGCGTGTTGTGTCCGCGCGCATTCCGCAGCGTGGCAATCTTGTTGATGTTGACACTGAGTTTGGTTGTATTCATTCGCAAGGAATTGTAACGCAAAAATGCAATACAAGAGAGGAACTCGTTTCAAAAAAATAGCAAAACCAACCATTTGAAGGAGAAACGGGTGATGTACGTCAAAAAACCAACCCTTTATGGCCGCCGCTGTGAACTATGAAGGCGGACATGTGTATAATTGAGCAAAACTTGTAATCTGAAATTGCAATATACCTGCAACATTTGGACGATAGAAAGAGTTAAATGTGATAGAATCGTTAAACGCCCCAATGGATGGCAACGTTTGGTAGGGTGTTGAGTCTATCCAAACATAATGAAGTAAAATACAACAGCAAAAACCCTTGATCACCGCACAACAACTTTTGGTTAAAGATGTACCTGTTCTGCAGGCGCACGATGATCCGCAGAAAGCATTGAACATGATGGATAACGCACATCTCGTTCACTTGCCGGTGGTGGAATCGGGCAAGTTCATTGGATTGGTTTCTGAGGACGAATTGTTGGATCAGGAAACACAAACCGACACACTGGCACCTCAGTTGGTCAAAGTGAGCGTGTTGCCCAATGTGCACATTCTAGATATTTTGAAAGTGGCAGGCGAGCGGCATTTGAGCGTCATTCCTGTCGTTGACCACCAAGACGTGTATTTGGGGTCGATTACACTGAATCATTTGGTCGAAAAACTCAACGAAATGCAAGGTGGCACCCAAAAAGGCGGCATTATTGTTTTGGAAATGTGGGCACAGGATTATACCCTTCAGCAGATTGCACGCATTGTGGAAGAGAACGACGGCAAGATCTTGAGCACCTCCATCGCGCCTGGAGAAGGCGGTAAAATTGAGCTCCACCTCAAAGTGAATTTGTCAGACCTCAATCCGATCATCCAAAGTTTGGAGCGCTTTAGTTACCACATCAAAGCCTCTTACATGGAGCGCGAGTACAATGAGGATCTGCAACGTCGCTATGACGAGCTGATGCGTTTTCTGAATATTTAATCGACCATTTCATGGATTTTATGGGGGCGGTTAGCGTCCATGCGTTATCTTGCATACGATTAGCAACCAGCAATTTTTAGGATTTTGAAATTCGCCATTTTCGGAAAGAAATTCGAGCCGGAGCACGCCTCGTCGGTTACTCGATTGATAGAAGCCTTGGTCCGCAGAGGCATCGGTCTTACGATGTATCGGGAGTTCCACTCTTTTGTAGTGAATCAAGTCGCCCTGCCAACGAATATCGAGATTTTCGAATCCCACCAAGAGTTGCGCGATGTTTCTTTTTTGCTTAGCATCGGTGGCGATGGAACACTTTTGGCCACTGCAGAGATCATTCGGGATTCCAAAATTCCTGTTTTGGGAATCAATACGGGCCGTCTGGGTTTTCTTTCCAATGTCGCAATCACCGAAATAGATGAGTCCTTGGAAGCGCTGATCAATGAACGCTACACCATCGATTATCGCACATTGATAGCCGTTCAAGTGGCCGACATGGTATTGGACGACTTTCCATTTGCCCTCAATGAGGTGGCTCTGGTCAACAAAGACCGCAGCAATATGATGACCATTCAGTCGTATGTCAATGATCGGTTCATGTGTACCTATTGGGCCGACGGGTTGATAGTGGCCACTCCTACTGGTAGCACAGCTTATTCACTTAGTTGCGGCGGTCCTATCGCAATGCCCGACAGCAACAATATTCTATTGACTCCCATTGCGCCGCACAACCTCAATGTCAGGCCGTTTGTCATCAGCAATAGCAACAAGGTGGTTTTGCGCGCCGAAGGCAGGAGCTCCGAATGCTTGCTAACCTTGGACAGTCGCTCTTTTGTAATTCCCTGCGGCGCTATGGTCGAACTCACCAAAGCCTCTTTTGAGATGGGTTTGGTGCAGCTCGAAGGCCAAAACTTCTTCAATACCATTCGATACAAGTTGGGGTGGGGATTGGACAAACGCAATTGAATTGAATCGGGGTGTAACCCTTGAAGTGCCTGGTCCAACAAAGACATCCGGAACGAATTTCATCCAACCATACCAATGAGCAGCTTTTTTCGTTCTTGACTGACGGCGCATTTTTTTGTCCAGTGTTGGATAAATGCCCCGAGCCACATTAGATTCGCAAACTGAATACAAGACCAAAGCCATAATCCCATGATCAAAGAAAAACGCATTCTAGTCCCTACCGATTTTACTAAAGTAAGCGATACTGCTATTGAACATGCCTTGCTTGTGGCGGGAACAATAGATGCCGGAATTCTAATTTTGCATGTCATTGACAATAAAAAGCAAATTGCCGAGGCACGATTGAAATTGAATGCGCTTCAAGAGCGCATAGCCAGCGAGTCGAATATTGAAATCGAAACGATGGTGCGAATCGGAAGCATATTCGAGGACATCGATAAGGTGGCCATTGAACAAGGTGCAAGCTTGATTATCATGGGAACCCACGGCTTGCGCGGCATGCAGTTTATCACGGGAAGTCGCGCTTTGAAAATTGTTACCGAAAGTTCTGTGCCCTTTATAGTAGTCCAAGAGCGAACCATCCGTGCGCATGGCTATCACAACCTTGTGGTTCCACTGGATCTGCACAAAGAGACCAAACAAAAGTTGAGTCTTGTGGCCGATATGGCTAAATATTTTGGTGGTGAAGTGCACTTGATTTCACCGGGTGAAACCGATGAGTTCTTAAAGAACCAGTTGGAGCGCAACATTCTATTTGCCGAACAATATTTGGGCGAACGCGGCATCAGTTACAAAGTTGAAATCACAGACCGCAAGACCGATGGATTCGTCAAAGATTTGTTGAAATACAGCGCGAGTGTGGATGCCGATCTCATTTGCATTATGAATTTTTACGACAACAGTTTGATGAGCGTTTTCAGCAGCAGCTATGAGCAGCAGTTGATTACCAATGAGGCCCAAATCCCTGTGCTGTGTGTCAATCCTGTGGACACCTACGTGATGGATTTGTCTGCTTTTTCTTGATCAAGCGATCTTCGTTTCGGTAGAATTTGGGGTACTGGTGAGTTCCGGAATTGCGCACGCGATTGTAGGGCTATCCCTCAGTACTTGCTTTTGATGCGCACCCCAATGACCAGTATGTCGTCAATTTGTTCCTGATCACCCATCCATTGATCCAGCGTTTCGGTGATGCGCCATTTCTGTTCGGCCATGGGCAAATGGCATGCACTCAACAACATGTTTTGGAAGTTTTTGCGCATGAATTTTTTGTTCTTCGGCCCACCGAATTGATCTACAAAACCGTCGCTGAATAGGTAAACACAATCGCCGTCTTCCGCTTTGATGGTGCGATTTGAGTATTCCCGTTCCCCATTGACATAGGTTCCAATGCTGAAGGGGTCGCTATCCAGTGTAATTACCTCGTTGTTGCGAATGATATAAACCGGGTTGTGGGCACCGCTGAATTCCAACTGCATGATTTCTTCGTCGAAGGCACACAGGGCGATGTCCATTCCGTCTTTCATGTAGTGTTCGCCGCTATTGGCGCGCATCACCTCACCTGCTAGACGGCTTGCACTATTGAGGATCTGGGCTGGACTGCTATAGATTTTGGCGGCCTGATTGAGAACATTGTGACCAACCAAGCTCATGAAGGCCCCTGGCACACCATGTCCTGTACAGTCGGCGGCTGCGAATATTTTTTTGGTGCCTTTTTGTTTGAACCAATAGAAGTCCCCGCTGACAGTAGCTTTGGGTCTGTACAAGACAAAGCTGTCCGGGAACATGGAGAGAATGAGTTCATTGTTGGGCAAAATGGTTTCCTGCAACCGTTTTGCATAATCAATGCTGGATTGCAGATCGTTGTAGAGTTCCGTTATTTTTTCTTTTTGCCCTTCTACGGCTTCCTTTTGTTGTCTGATTTCGATGGTTTGTTCTGCCACTTGCCGTTCCATATCATCGCGGTAGGAGGCCAATTCGTTTTTCATTCGAATCAGTGATTTGCCCATTTCGTCGTGTTCGCTCAAGGGCTCGTGGTTGATCCCAAAATTGCCCGATCCCACAGCGGTTGCAAATTCTTTGGTGCGTTCGAAATTGGTAATGAGGGAATGAACGGCTTTGGCCATATCACCGATCTCGTCGTTTCCGGCTTTGGTTTGGTGCACCGAGTAGATTCCTTGCGAAAGATTTTGAAGTTTGCGCTTTAGGGAGTTGACCGGTCGAATGATGGATTGCGATGTGAGGTAGGCCAGAATGATACCACTGAGCAATACAACAATGGCGATATTCACCAATAGTTTATTGAGCGTATCGAACGCGGCATTCATCGTTTCGATTTTTTCCGACATCGTTTCGCGCTGAATGCGCGTGAGCACCATAAGCGAGTGGCGGGCTTCGTCGTAAGTGTGTTCCAGTTCACCGCCAGAAAGAAAGTACTCTTCGGCGAGCATGGAGTTCATCGGGTCTGCATAACTATCAAACGTAGGCAACACCGCACGGATTTCGCTGTAGCTGCTCAACAAGCGCACAATCATATCCGAGAGGTTGCTCAATTTCTGGCGTTCCTCGTCACCCCAAAATTGGCTATAGGCTTTGATTTTTTTGACTTGTTCGGGGATGTTTTTTTCGCACAAATCAATGGCTTCTTGGTGGTCCAAATCGTCTTCCCGACGTTGAATGGTAGCCCACGACTTCATCAGTTGATGGGTGCGCACCACCCAGTTCTCGAGCTGCTCAAGTTCTTTGACACTGGGTGCATACACTTCATTGATTTGTTGATTGATCTGCCTGCTTTGGGTAAGGGTGCGATTGGTGAAATAGAATACCACGCCGACGGCCATAATGAATAGGCCGAAACCGGTTCCGATCTTGCGGGATATGGTAAATCTAAGTTTCACTTATTTTTTCTTGATGGCCAATTTTTTGGTTTGGTCCTTATCTACGGGTTGGTCTTTAGAGGCCAATTGCAGCGCTGTTTGGATCATGATGTCATCGGGGCATAGCGACGAAGCTTTTTCGAAATAGCTATGCGCAATTTTGGTACGCGTCATGTCCATGACATCCAGCCCTTCTGCGCGGGCTTGCAAAATGGCTTGATTGAAATACGCTACACCAATGTTGTACACGGTCATGCAATCCGTTGGGTTGATTTCCAAAAGACGAGAATACAGTGCAACAGAGCGTTGTATGGCTTCCTCTTTTTCGGGTTGTGCCGACCAAATCTCAAAAAAGTGTTGTGCTTTGGCTTTGATGAATTGTATTTCGTTGCTGTTGATCTCAGTATCGAGTTGCACATTGGAAAGAATGGCTACACGACGGTAATCTTCAAAGAGAGCATCGGCAGATGATTCGTTGTCCAAATTGATTTCGCTGGCCTGCAGCAACGCATCGTTGTACAAAGTATTTACCAAATAACGCAGAGGCGCATTGGTACTTACCTCGCCGTTGGAGTGCATTTTTTCGGCCTTGATAAAGGCATCAATGGCGAGCATGCGGTGTGTTGAAGTGCGCACCTGTGATTCGCGCGATTTATAAATTTCTTTGCAGATGAAGCCATAGACGTACCACGTATATGCTTGATTTTTTTCTGTACCGTCCTCTAGCGCCAATTGCACAGTAGTCATGGCATCGTCCAATTTTTTTTCTTGACACAACTGCGCCGCTTGGGTGGCCAAAGAGGTCCGGCCTTGTGCGGCTGCATGTTGCACGAAGGCTGTGGTCATAAGCAACAAAAGCCCCTTGAGCAGGAGCGATTGAAAAGAGTTGAAAGCGGTGATAGATGCGTGTATAGGGTGATTCATTGACGGTGGAGCGAATTAATCTTCCGGTTTTTTGATTTTGCCTTCTTCAATGAGGCGTTCGATTTCGGCCTTGAAGTATTCGACATTTTTTTCGTTTTCAAAGGCCTTATTGACATAGAGTAAGCCTTTCAGAATGTCGCCATTTTCAGGACAGTATTTCACCCCTGTGGTGAATACGCTCATGGCTTTGTTGAGCATGTCGACACTTTCGGTTTGGATGATGATCAATTCATCCATTTCGGTATCGGCGTTGAGCGAGCGATAGAGAAATACTGCGCGGTTGTAATACACCACACCCAGGTTGTAGTAGGTATGGCAATCTGAACTATCAAAACTCAATGCCTCTATGTATTTTTTTGCAGATGCATCGGCAGGCGCTATATCATCGGTATTCAATTGCCAAATTTTGAAGTAGCGTTGTCCTGCGCTTTTGGCCAAATCACGCTCAAAAGGAGCGAGGTTGGTGACAGGATCTACAGTGCGCATGAGTTTTCGGAATTTGTAATACAATTCCATGTATCCGTCAGCATTGGTCAGATCGAATTCTTGACTGGTGAGCATCGCGTCGTTGTAATACGTGGATGCCAAGTATTTCATCGCCACATGAGTTTGCGCCACATATTCTCGGCGAGCATCCAACGCCAATGCTTTCTCAAAGCACTCCACGGCCAATTCGCGCTGACTGCTCTGACGCTGTTTAGTCTCTTGGTTTTTGTAAATCTCTTTATGAATGAAGCCTTTGACATACCAAGTGAAGGGATGTTGCCCGGCCTGCGGATCGGCAATTCCTTTTTCAATGGAAGCCAATGCCTCTGCATATTTCTTGGCTTGGCACAACTCTACCGCCTCCGCTGCAATAGCAGGAGTCTGCGCCAATACCGGAACAAGCCCCAAAAACAAGAAGCCCGCGATACATGTCACCAGTTGTTTTATTGTACTGCCCATTGAATGATTTTTAAACCGGGTGTAATTTTTCTGTTCTCCATGGCCGCCCGGTCCAATTGATAGCGGAGGAAGCCATTGTCCATTTTGAAATTGATTTGTCCGCCTTGGACAAGAGCACCGTCCCAACTCGTGACGATAAGCGTGGGTTTGTCCTTGAACTCTTTGAGAATTTTGGGCATGTCCGCTTTGCGCGATTTATCGACATACAGCACGTGCAGGGGCTGATTACTGGGGACTTCAGTGAGT
Organism: Flavobacteriales bacterium; assembly: GCA_947463065.1. GTDB lineage: Bacteria > Bacteroidota > Bacteroidia > Flavobacteriales_D > Sanyastnellaceae > CANHSF01. The sequence continues at coordinate 8,813 of CANHSF010000103.1, forward strand.
GATAACACCTCAAGTGTTTGGCTGCCAATGGGTTTTGCACCGTATTTTTCCAGCATGACACTGTAAACACCGTTGTTGCCAAGAATTCCAACATAGAATTTGCCTTTTTTGGATTCGGCTGGCCAGTTGTTGTTGTTGCTAAACTGGTAGAGATAGTTGGCTTTCATCATGGCCACCACATCGTCGTCGGGCAGTTGTGCCAACGCCGACAGCCAAGGCAATGCGCTGGCAATCAATACAAATAGTATTTTTAGGTGATGCTGCAAGATGTTTTAAGAGGCAAAGTATGCCTTCATACCAAAACTAACGGCATAAGGTTACAGGGAAAGGGAGAAAAATTGCGTTTCTGCACGAGGTCATGTTGATAGAGCGGTGGTTGGAGTAAAATTAAGTAGCTCCTATGAGCTGTCCGACATGGCCTGCTTACCTTTGTCATCCCTTTCGAATCCCAAAAAATGGAATACAACTTCAATGATATTGAGCGCAAATGGCAGTCGGAATGGCGCAAGCGCCGAACCTATGCCGTAACCGAGCGACACGATAAGCCCAAATACTATGTGCTGGATATGTTTCCTTATCCCAGCGGTGCCGGCTTGCACGTCGGTCATCCGCTGGGCTACATTGCCAGCGACATCTATGCCCGCTACATGCGCCACAAGGGCTTCAATGTATTGCATCCCATGGGCTACGACAGCTTCGGATTGCCCGCCGAGCAGTATGCCATCCAAACTGGGCAGCATCCTGCAATAACAACCAAAAACAATATTGAGCGCTACAGAGGTCAACTCGATCAAATGGGGTTCTCTTACGATTGGGAGCGCGAGGTACGCACCAGCGACCCTTCGTATTACAAATGGACGCAATGGATCTTCGGTTTGATTTACAATGCGTGGTACAACAAACAAACCGATCGCGCAGAACCAATAGAAACTTTGGTGGCCAAGTTTGCAACCAGCGGTACGTATGAGGTAGAGGCGGAATGCGATGAGGATTGGCACAAACAACTCGATGCGAGCAAGTTCTTCTTCGGGCCTCATTTTGAGGGCGAATTCACCGCTACCGACTGGACCAGCATGAACGAAGAGCAACAGCAACTCATTTTGATGCACTTTAGATTGGCGTATTTGGCAGACTCGGTTGTCAATTGGTGTCCAGCATTGGGAACCGTATTGGCCAATGATGAGATCAAAGATGGTGTGAGCGAGCGTGGAGGACATCCGGTTGAACAGAAAAAAATGACGCAATGGAGCATGCGCATCAGAGCATATGCCGATCGTTTGTTGCGTGGACTGGATACCATCGATTGGAGCGATAGCATCAAAGAAGTGCAACGCAATTGGATTGGCAAAAGCGAAGGCGCATTTGTGGCATTTCAGGCGGTTGGAAGCAATCACAAAATTGGCGTATTTACAACGCGCCCCGACACTATTTTCGGTGTTTCATTTTTGACGCTTGCACCGGAACATGCATTGGTTGGAGCCATTACAACACCCGAATGCCGAGAGGATATTGAGAAGTATATTGCCCAAACCAAGTTAAAAACAGAACGCGATCGCCAAGCCGATGTCAAAAACGTGACCGGCTGCTTTACCGGAGCGCATGTGGAGCATCCTTTTACCGGAGAAAAAATTCCCGTTTGGATTGGTGAATATGTTCTGGCTGGCTATGGCACGGGTGCTGTGATGGCTGTCCCCGCAGGCGATCAGCGCGATTGGGATTTTGCACAAAAATTCGGCATACCCATACCTGCCATATTTGAAGGTGTTGACGCGACCAAAGGCGCAGAGATCTCAAAAGATGCAACGCTGTGTGCTTCTGATTTTTTGAATGGTCTGAGTTACAAGGCTGCAACACGAAAAGTGATCGAAGCTTTGGAGGAGAAGGAGTGCGGTTATGGTAAGGTCAATTATCGCATGCGCGATGCAGTGTTTAGTCGCCAGCGGTATTGGGGCGAACCTTTTCCGATTTTCTACATAAACAATTTGCCTTATTACTTGGATCCCCGCCAAGAGCAAGTCACCTTGCCCGAGGTGGACAAATACCTGCCCACCGAGGATGGTGAGCCTCCGCTTGCACGAGCAACACGTGAGGCGTGGAATGTATGGAAGGGCGACCGCATGGAGTTCAACACCATGCCGGGTTGGGCTGGATCATCGTGGTATTTTTTGCGCTACATGGATCCGCAAAATGATGAGGCCTTTGCATCGCCCGAAAGAATTGCCTACTGGAATCAGGTGGATCTATACATGGGCGGCGCGGAACATGGCACCGGGCATTTGCTATACAGCCGTTTTTGGACTAAGGTGCTCCACGATTTGGGATACCTCACCTTCGACGAGCCCTTCAAAAAAATGATCAATCAAGGGATGATTTTGGGCAGAAGCAGCCATGTTTA
>CANHSF010000104.1 GCA_947463065.1 Flavobacteriales bacterium
AAGCCCATTTGATCTGCCCTGGTTTTGAAATTTATGGACACTTTATGGCAGGCATTCCGTTTGCCTTAGTTGGCCGCAATCAGCGGTTATCTTGGGGATTGACCATGTTGCTCAACGATGACGTCGACTTTTATCGCGAGCACATCGAAGACCAAAAAGTGCTCTACCGCGGCCAATGGCAGGATGTAACGCAGACTGAAGAAAAGATCAGGATCAAAGGATCAGAGGATACCACCATTGTTATCCGCCGAACAGCGCATGGTCCAATCATCAACGATGCATTGCGGTTAACATCGGAGAGCACTCCAATCAGCATGTTTTGGACCTATACGGAACGAGACAACCGAAACATCGATGCCCTGCACATATTGAATAATGCCCAAAACATTAAGGAGTTCGAAGCAGGACTCCCGTTGATTCATGCACCGGGATTGAATGTCAATTATGGCGACGCAGATGGCAATGTAGCTTGGTGGGCTTGTGCCCATCTGATGCGTCGTCCATCGCACGTCAACAGCCTTTTGGTTTTGGATGGAACATCGGGCCAAGACGACCACACCGGCTATTACACATTTGACGAGAATCCCAAAAACATCAATCCCGACAACGGCTTCATTTATAGCGCCAACGATTGGCCGCAACAAATGCAGATTAAGGAAGGCGACAGCACGCACACCTTGTGGTACCCTGGATACTACAAACCGCAGTACCGAGCTGACCGCATCGTGCAAATGTTGGAGACAAGCAACAACTGGGATATGGAAACCATCAAAACCGTGATGAACGATTGCACCAACCCAAAAGATGCAGCCGTCATGCAGGAGATTTTTTCGGTTTTGAAACAAAATAAATCACTTGAGCAAGAGCTCTCGACAACCGAAATACAAACCTTATTTGCTTGGGATGGCAATTATGACCCCAACTCCAGTTCACCAACCTTATTCAATGCCTTGATCTACCACATCTTGCAAGAGGCGATGCAAGATGAGCTTACTGCTCCACGTTTTGAGTTGTTTGTTCAAACCCACCTCATGCAGCGGGCATATGGGTATCTGCTTTTTCAAAAAGAAACCCGATGGTGGGACAAAATAGGTACCCAAGAGGTGGAAAATCGTGAGATCATTTTTACCCTCGCCTTTCAAAAAGCCATGAGCCGCTTGCGCGAAGTGCACGGCAAAAACCCCTCCGATTGGACATGGTCGAAAGCCGCATCCATCGAAATCAAACATCCCTTGGGCGAAGTTGCCCTGCTTCGGCCTTTTTTCAACCTTGGGCCTCGACCCGTGCATGGCGGAAATGAAAGCATTCGACAAGCTGGTTTTTACCTTGATAGCACCTTGCACTACAAGGTATTCTTCGGTTCACAAATGCGCATTATCACCGATTTCGAGCATCCCGATAGTGCACTCAATATCACTCCGGCTGGACAGAGCGGGCATGTGATGAGCGCGCATTATGACGATCAATTCGAGATGTACTTGCAAGGATATTACAGAACAATGCGCATGAATCGCGCTGGAGTTGAAGGAAAAGTAATGCGATTTCATCCTTCCTAATGGCATTTAAATAGATAGCCCCAAAACACTGTTTATCAACACAACTACAATCGAAGGATTAAAGTGTTTCTTTTAGAAGTGACGCATGCACAGGATTATTGCAAACCCATGGCAATGAACACCATACAAAAGAAAATTCCGCAATGGGGTGGCTGCTTTCAAAAAAATGCAACCAAAGCGCATGAATTCAGGTCTTCACCGGATATAAGCAAAGTTGGAATACCTATCTTTGCCGAGCTTTTTTAATAGAACTAAATCGCTTTGAATCCCTTTACCATTCCTCTCAAACATGCCATTGGTGTGTTAGGCGCCCTGCTGTGCCTAACCTTCGAGTCCAATGCGCAATGCTCGGCCGATGCGGGTGCCAATGTTACAATTTGCGCTGGGGAATCCGTTCAATTGGGAGGAAATCCAACCGCCGTCAACGGAGGCAATAACGTACAATACGATTGGGATGCCAATACGGGACCGGACCCTTCGGATGTATCCAATCCTACAGTTTCGCCCACCGTGACCACCACCTACACCGTGGAACTGGAAAATGGCGGCTGCAACGATGAAGAAGATCAGATCACCGTTACGGTTTTGCCTGCACCCTCGGCCTCATTCACTTTTGCCCCCAACAATCAACCTTGTGCCACAACCCCCATTCAGTTTACAAGCAGTGTCACCGGCTGCACGGGCTGCCAGTACGATTGGAATTTTGGCGATGGAGGGACAAGCACAGCCGCAAACCCTTCGCATACTTTTGACACTGCCATTGGAAGTGGCAATCAAAACTTTACGGTTACTTTGACCGTCACCAGTGCCAATGGTTGCGAAGACATTTTCACCGCTGTGGTCACCGTGCGTCGTATCCCCGATGTTGAACTCACCGATCCGATTACTTCGTTCACCCAATGCACCGGTGATTTGACCTTTACCCCTACCGTTTTTGATGCGGGTACCACAACAGGCAATACCAACTACGTCATCAACTGGGGCGATGGCAGTCCCAACTGGACAGGCACCACTTCTCCACAAGGCCTAACACATACGTATTCGGGAACAGATGTGTATGACTTGGTGTACACCGTTACTGGCAGCAATGGATGCACCGCCAGCGAAACCTATTATGTCTCCAACATCACCAACCCATCCATAGGAGCTGCAAACCCCGGAGGGACACAAGGTTGCGGACCGCTCAATATATGTTTCCCGCTGAACAACTATGCCGGCAACCACAGCTCTACCACGTATTTGGTCGATTTTGGTGATGGCAGCCCGACAGTTTTACTCAACCATCCTCCTCCAACCGAAATATGTCATGCCTACAGTGGAACGTCATGTTCGACCAACCCCAGTGGTTATACCTTCAGCATTACTGCTACCAATAACTGCGACCAATCTGTGGCCACGATCTTTCCGGTAAAAGTATATAGCACACCTGTCGCGGCCTTTACGCCTACGCCTGTTCCGGCTTGTGTCAATACCAGCGTCACATTTATCAACAACAGTACTCCTGGCTTCAACAACAACTGCGCACAGACGGGCACGTATACCTGGAATTTTGGTGATGGATCGCCGAATGTCACAGTGACTACACTGGCCAATCAATCGAAAGTCTATACCACTCCTGGTGTTTACACTGTGACACTCACCGCAACAAATTTCTGCGGATCCTCGACGGTGAGTCAACAGATTTGCATTGAACAAGCTCCGACACCAATATTCACTGTCAACGACAACGACGGCTGCGTGGCAATGGCTGTCACCACAGACAACACCTCGCCTACCAACTTTTATTCCTGCAATACCACGACCTCTTGGTTGGTGACCTACTCGGATTTGCCTTGCGATCCCGACAATGGAGCATATACCTATACCGGAGGAACATCAAGCAGTTCGCTTGAACCCACGTTCTCCTTGCAATCGGTAGGCGTGTACACAATCACATTGCAGATGCAAAATGCTTGTGGATTATACACGGACAGCGAAGTCATTACCGTAAACACCACCCCGATTGTGGATGTGACCACACCGACCTCGGTGTGTGCCAATACCACCGGACAATCCTCTGCATTCGTGGACCCGTGCAATTTGCCCATTACCAACTATGCATGGACCTTTACGGGTGGTAGTCCCGCCACCTTTACTGGAGCTACACCGCCGGCCGTAACCTATGCCAATACGGGAAGTTATTCGGTAACATTGGTAGCCACCAATGCTTGCGGTACTGGAACCGATACAAGCCCAATCACCGTTCTTGCCATTCCAGATGTACAAATCAGCTCTTCAGTGATCGACTTAGGAATATGTTCAGGCCAAGGGGTTACCTTGACAGCGAGCGGTGCTGGTTCGTATAACTGGAGTCCATCGACCTATTTGAGCGCCACCTCGGGCCTTTCCGTTGTGGCCTACCCTACTGCCCCAATCACTTATACCGTAACGGGCACGTCAGGTTCATGTACCGACACGGGTACAATTAGCTTGACCATTGATCCATTACCGATTGTTCAACCGGGAGGAACCTATTCCATATGTGTCAATGAAACCGAACAATTGGGGCTCACCGTGACGAGCGGTACAGCTCCCTTTTCAACCTACAGTTGGACACCAGCAGCATCGCTCAACAATGCCACGATTGCGAACCCCATCAGTAACACGACCACGAGCACTACCTATACCGTGCAAGTCACCGACTCCGAAGGCTGCATAGGCACTGGCACTGTACCTGTAATTGTCAATCCATTGCCAGCCACCGATGCAGGTCCCGATATCACCTTGTGCAATCAGCCCATTCCTACGCCACTGACTGGATTTTCACCGACTACCGGAGGCACAGGATCGTGGAGCGGGCCCAATGTGACTCCTGCAGGTGTATTTACACCAGGTGGTGTACAGACCTATACATTGACCTACTGCTTTACCAATAGCACCACAGGCTGTCTAGCCTGCGATACACGCAATGTGATCGTTCAAGCCCCCGTTGCCGCAAACGGAGGTCCCGACACCACCACCTGTGTGGGCAACAGTCCCATTCAATTGCCTTCTGGCGTTTGGTCGGGATCGCTCAATGTCAGCACAAGCGGTTTATATACACCACCAGGTGCGGCGGTATCAGAGACATTGACCGTGACTCAAGGGGTTGGTTCATGTGCAACTTCTGATCAAGTTGTTGTCACCGTTTTGGCATCACCAGTGGCAAATGCGATCAACGATTTGACTGTTTGCGCAGGCGATACACTCCAACTGGGAGTAACATGTGCAACTTGCCCCAATGGTCCTCTTGAAACATACATCTGGAGCGGTGGTCCAGTTTCCAACGGGCTGATCGCCAATCCCATGGTCAATGGTTTGAATTCAACAACAACCTACACCGTAACAGTTGTGGATGACGAAGGCTGCACCGACAACGATCAAGTAACCGTCAACGTCAATCCACTGCCCAATACCAACGCAGGACCTGATATCACCCTATGCAATCAACCCATCGCTACGCAGCTCAATGGACTACCAGCGGGAGGTACTTGGAGCGGACAAGGTGTCACAGCATCCGGATCTTTCACTCCCAGTGCCGTGGGCAGTTTCACTTTAACCTATTGCTACACCAATCCCGTCACAGGTTGTGAAAAGTGCGATAACGTGATCGTCTCCGTCATCAATGCCACCATCGCCAATGCGGGCACTGACATTGAAATTTGCCACAACCAACCTGCATTCAATCTGAGCGCGCCCACACCTGGAGGAACTTGGTCCGCCATCACGCCAGGTGCGCCATTCACAGGCGCTTCAACCTTCAATCCAACGTCTGTTGGCACGTTTGTCATGGCGTACAATTTGGGCAGCGGAACATGTTTGACTTCCGATACCATGAGCGTTACGGTGCACGATTTACCTCAAGTGGATGCAGGAGTTAATTCAACCATTTGCTTGAACGAGTGCACATCGCTCAACTCCACGACCACAGCCGGACAAGCCCCATATATTTACAATTGGAATTTTGGCGCCACATTGAGCTCATCGAATGGCGCCGATCCAACAGCGTGCCCATTGGTCACGACAACATATACCCTTACCGTTACCGATTCGGAAGGCTGCGTTGGAAGCGATCAAGTTACCGTATTTGTGACCGGCTTGCCTGTTGTTGAGGCAGGGCCAGCAATAACAATCTGCGACCAACCGATCCAAGAAGTACTAGCCGGGTTCAGTCCTTTGTCGGGAACTGGAGGAGTTGGCACTTGGACGGGAACAGGCATCATCAACCCTACTGGAATTTACCAATCTCCAGGCGTGGGCACCTATACGATTTATTACGAGTTCCAAGCGGGTAGCAGCGGATGTGCGAACATGGACTCCACAACGGTAACAGTTATCGCTCCTACCATAGCCAATGCGGGGCCCGATCTGAGTTTCTGTTTGAACGAAGGGCAGTATACCATCCCTGGCTATTTCCCGACAACCAATGAGACGTGGACTGGTCCAGGAATCATTGATTCAGATGACGGCATTCTTCAAACCGAAGATGCAGGTGTTGGCACCCACTGGCTCTACCTTACCACCGGTTCTGGCACATGTTACTCCATCGATAGTTTGGAACTGGAGATTATTGGCTTGCCTACCGTTGAAGCAGGTCCTGGCGCAGTGGTTTGTGGCAATGCAGCCATTTTCGATCTTGACGATTTCGTGCCCGCAACAGGTGGCACATGGGATGGACCCGGACTATTGAACACCACCTTGGGTACTTTTGATCCATCTATTGGTGCTGGAGCTTATACCTTACTTTACAGCTATTTTGATCCATTAACAGGTTGCGGTGATACAGCAACAACAGTGGTCAATGTGAGTCCGATTCCGACGGCAAATTTCTCTGTAGCCGCCTTGGGATGCACCAATGCCAATGTCAATGTGACCAATACTTCCATCGGTGCGACGATCTACGAATGGAGCTATGGTAACGGCGACACGGCGAGTGGTTTCGACCCCAATTACACCTATCCTGACGAAGGATGGTTTACGATTGAATTGATTGCCCAAAACAATTTTGGCTGTGCAGATACCGCAAGCAATAGCAACGAAATCATCGATCCACCGACAGCAGTATTGGAGCTCAGCACCTATGAAGGCTGTGCTCCATTGGAAGTGGCTTTCGACAATTTGAGCATTGGACAATACACCACCTTCGATTGGGATTTGTCTATCACCTCTAGCATAGACAGCATTCCCTCGAATCAAGTGTATCAGCAAGGACCCGATGTATTGGTATATCCCATTAGCCTGACGGTTACCAATTTCTGTGGCGCAGATACCGACGATGCCGATGTCACCGTCTTGCCTCAGCCTGTTGCAGGATTTGGAACGGACCTCAATGTCAATTGCTCACCGTTTGTTGTACAATTCAACAATACAAGTGTTGGGTTACCCGATACATTCTTATGGGAATTCGGCGATGGAACAACCTCAACTTTGGAGGAACCCGATTTCCATGTATTCTTCACCGATACCGTTCCCACAGATTACATCATCACCTTGTATCTGAGCAATGAATGTGGATTGGATACGGCGCACCAAACAATAACGGTTTTGCCCAATACCGTGACCGCCTTTTTCAATACCAGCATCACAGAAGGATGCGAACCACTGGAAGTGACGTTTACCGACTTCAGCGATGGCGCTACCCAAATCTCCTATGACTTGGGCAATAGCACCTTCACAGCCAACGACAACCCCACCCAAACGTATCCTGTCGGGGAGTACACTATTTTTCAATACGTGGACAACGGATGCAGTTACGATACCACCCAAGTCACGATCACGGTTTTCGACTCCCCTGAAATTGATTTCACCACGGATGTTCCGAATATCTGCTCCAACAATTTGGTGACCTTTGTACCCGAGATCGGCAGTGCTGTAGAAATATTTTGGGACTTTGGAGACGGCACACAATCCGAGGTGTCCTCGCCTACCCATGAGTACACAGAGGGATCGAATTACATTGTGACCATGACCGGGGTCAACGACAACTTGTGCTCGACTACGGTATCGCACCCCTTTGTGGTATTCGATGGTCCAACGGCGTCCTTTAGTGTGCCTGCACAATTGGGTTGCAGTCCATATGAAGTGTGCTTCTCCAACACCACCAATGCCGGTGTTTTTTACACATGGGATTACGGCGATGGCAACACCTCAGGTTCGGCCGAGGACTGCCACACCTATATCAATACATCGGCCAATGCCGAATTGGTGACGGTGCAAATGATTGCGCAAGACCTGCAATTGTGTGCAGACACCTTCGAGTTGAACATTATCGTTGCACCACAGCCAACAGCTGCGTTTGTGCTGAGCTCATTCGAGAGTTGCTATTTTCCTCAAACCGTAGATGCGTTCAATGCCTCGTTAAATGCAACCGGTTATCAATGGTATCTGAATGGTGAATACTTTGATCACAATACGAACCAGGCTTTTTACTTCGATGAAGTGGGTACCAATGTCGTTGCTTTGCTTGCCAACAATGCCTACGGCTGCACATCTAGTGCCGAAGCGGAATACACGATTCATCCTCTTCCCGTTCTTGGTCTTGGTGCTAGTCCTCTCGAGGGTTGTGTGTCCTTGGATGTCGCTTTTGAGAATATCAGCACCGGTGCCGATAACTATGTCTGGGACTTGGGTGATGGAACAACAACAACAGCAGCAACACCAAGCCACACATACACGGAGCCCGGCATTTATGACATTGCGCTCATTGCAACTACCGATCAAGGATGTGTTGACACATTGGAGATCGAAGAGTATATCAGCGTTTACAACTTACCGGTGGCGAACTTTTACGCTAATCCGGATGAAACCAATATTTGGGACCCCACCTTTGTTTTTATCGACAACAGCTTCGATGCCCACACCTGGGAGTGGAGCTTTGGAGATGGCGATGTAAGGTATGGTGTGCCCATTATTCAACACACCTATCCGCAGGCAGGAGCTTGGCCTGTAACCCTTACCGTGACCAACGAGCATGGATGCGAAGACAGCAGGCAAGAAGTTGTTATTGTAGAAGATATCTTCCAAGTGTTTGTTCCCAACTCGTTCACCCCGGACGGCGATGGCATCAACGAAGTGTTTTTACCACAACTTAGCGGCATACCGTTTATCGAGTCGTATAAATTCGAGATCTTCAATCGCTGGGGAGTTGTGATTTTCGAAACCAATGACCCCACAATGGCTTGGACAGGAGATGTGCGCGATGGAGACTATTTCGGCAAAGACGAAGCTTACAATTGGCGCATGGTGGTCCAATTGAAAAATAGCGATAGCCAGCGGGTATTCAAAGGACACGTCAACTTGATTCGCTGATCCTACCAACTGCGAGATATTCCATTTTTATTCACGAAATGGAATTCCACGATTTTTTGGCGTTACTTGCGCTGCACGACAAATGCAATCTCCGTATGATAGAAGCCCGTGGAATTACAAAAAGTTATGAGGACATCAAGGTATTGAAGGGCGTTGACCTGCACATTTCGCAGGGCGAAATCGTCTCAATCGTAGGTGCGTCAGGTGCGGGAAAAAGCACATTGTTGCACATTTTAGGCACTTTGGATCGGCCCGACTCGGGTTCATTCGCGATCAATCAGCAGGATCTTCAAAAATTGTCTACCCGCCAACTTGCTGCATTCCGCAACAAACACATCGGCTTTATTTTTCAATTTCATAATTTGTTGCCCGAGTTTTCTGCGAAGGAAAATGTGTGCATCCCGGCTTATATCGCTGGCCAAAAAGAAACCCAAGCGGAGGCCCGTGCCAAAGAATTGTTGGATTTTTTGGGATTGAATCATCGCATGGACCACAAACCGTCGCAACTCAGTGGAGGTGAGCAACAACGTGTGGCAGTGGCCCGAGCACTCATGAATAAGCCCGATGTCATCTTTGCGGATGAACCCTCAGGCAACCTAGATTCGGCCAATAGCAAGGAATTGCACAAGTTGTTTTTCACCCTTCGCGAGCAATTCAACCAAACATTTATCATTGTAACACACAACGAAGAATTGGCCCAAATGTCGGATCGAAAACTTGTAATGCGCGATGGCAAAATCATTGAATAAGTGGATATTGCTTTTAGCAGCGATCATGTTTTTCAGCATGATTGTCGGGGCGCAAACAACGTTTGAGGTCAGCAATGGAACGGAAGATCCCGGCGATGCTACCATCCAACTTGCACTCGATTCGAGTCGATTTGACCATATCCAATGGGACGCCCCTCAAGGTGCACTGTCCTCTACCCGCTGCGAAGGATTGCAGGAAGGACTCACTCATCGTGTAGTTATTCATCATCTAGATGGGCGTACCGAAGTTTTGGACATCGCCATCGCAAGCCTTTCGGCACAGGAAAAACTGAACAATGCGTTTACACCGTTGGTCAATTTTTTGTACCGCATTTTATTGTGGGATCCTTTTGAAGCCGTGGGTGTGTATGATCCGATTGTTTACGACAACGAAAATCGCCCACTTCTTCATCCCAACGGAACACCTGTCAAACAAAACATTTGGTTGGTGGTGGTATTGTTGATAGCAGCAGCGGTTTATTTCACCTTCTACTTTGGATTTATCAATATCAGAGGATTTAAACACAGTATTGATTTGACCTTGGGCCGATATGCTCGCCCCGAAGACCTGGGAGAGGTATCGCAATTCCAAGCGCTGACCGCAGCACTGAGTGGCACATTGGGGTTGGGCAATATCTCATTGGTAGCAGTAGCCATCGCTGTTGGAGGTCCCGGGGCCACATTTTGGATGATCGTTGCTGGATTTTTCGGTATGAGCAGCAAATTCATTGAGTGCACGCTGGGTGTAAAGTACCGCACCATTTTGCCAAGCGGTGAAGTGAGCGGAGGCCCTATGTACTATCTATCCAAAGGATTGGCCCTTCGCAACTGGCCCAAAACAGGTAAAATGCTTGCAGTACTCTTTGCTGTAATGTGTGTTGGAGGATCATTGGGAGGAGGCAATATGATACAAGCCAATCAAGCATTTGCACAAGTAGAAGCCACACTTGGAGATCGTGTGCCATCGCTGTGGTTCGGAATAGGCATTGCCGTTTTGGTGGGTATGGTGATCATCGGGGGCATTAAAAGCATTGCGCGGGTATCCGACAAGCTTATTCCATTTGCCGTTGTGACCTATTGTGTTTTTGCCGTGATCATTATCGGAGCAAATGCCAATCGCATTGGCGAAGCCCTAACCGTTATCTACAACGGTGCATTCCATGCCGATGCTGCCAAAGGTGGATTTATTGGCGTAATGATGATGGGATTTCGCCGTGCAGGATTTAGCAATGAGGCAGGTATTGGATCGGCCAGTATTGCGCATAGCGCGAGCAAAACGGAACGACCTGTGAGCGAGGGTCTGGTTTCACTGCTCGAGCCTTTCATCGATACCGTTGTGGTCTGCACAATGACAGCGCTGGTATTGGTATTCACAGGTTATGCTGCACAACCCGGGGACTTGACCGGATCCGCTCTCACCAATGCCGCCTTCAAGTCCATGTTTCCCTGGTTTGACTGGGTTTTGCTAGGATGCATCCTGATGTTTGCATTTGCAACCATGATCAGTTGGAGCT
>CANHSF010000105.1 GCA_947463065.1 Flavobacteriales bacterium
ACCAATTATAAACCGAAGTAAAATTCACCTTCCCATTCCCGATCAAAAAAAAGCCCCATCGAAGGACAATGCTCTTCGGTGACTGAGCGTAGACGAAGGCACCGTCAGAGCGCAACCGAAGCACAATGATTCTAAAAGACCATCCAAGTACTTTCGTATATTGCCATCACGAAACAATCGACGCAGTGAAACTTCTATATTTCTTTCTTTTATGCTTGCTTCATTTAAGCATATGCGCGCAGGCGCAAGTGGATTTGGTCAATCTCAAATCGCCCAAGTCGATCACCACCATTGGGTATTTTAGTTTAAATGAAAGCAAAGTTTACCATGTCAAACACCTGAATGAAAAATACAAGGGACAAGCCAAAAAGCCTTACTCCATTGAAAACATTGAATACGATATCACCATTCGAGTTTTGGATAGCACGGATACATCGTACACCATGCTCATGACATATGACAATTATTCTGTTAAAAGCAACACGCAAAAAGACAAGTACCAACTCCAGCAATCATTTGGCGAAGTAGTCGAGTCATTCGATATCAAATTTTTTACCGATGAATTTGGAGCATTCGATTCGCTCCAAAATATCGCCGAACTGCAAGACACCTACCTGAAACTGCTCGATCAGATAAAGGAAATCATGCTGGAAAACATCAAAGACAAGGCTTCGAAATCAGAGTTAGAAACAGTTTTCACGCTTCTCCGGCAATCGGCTATCAACGAAGATTTCATTAAACTCATGTTTATGGACGATATCAGCAATCTTTTTTCTACTTACGGCATTGAACTGACGCTCAACAAACCTATGGAATTTGAACTCTTGTATCCTGGGCTAAACGGTATCACCATGGATGGTTCGGCGGAAATACTGTTGAAGAGTATCGATAAAAGCCGTGGAATCGCCTCCTATTCCATGACGAAGAAACCAGATCAAGAATCGGTCAAAGCATATATAGAATCATTTGCAAGTGTATTTTTTGGCAGCAACATGGACAAAGGTGCCGACTTTTCAGATGTTCGGTGCTCCATCAAAACAAAATGCGAACATTCGATGTCGCTTTCCACGGGTTGGATGTCAAAAGTGAAGATTCAAGACAATACAACAATTACGCATGACGAAAAAAAAATAAAGCACGTGGAAACATGGGAGTATGCACTCCAATAGGCCAGTTGCTAGCAAAGAAAGAAACCGCCCGTTACACTCACCTTCCCCCCTCATTTTCACCGAAAACACCATCACCTTGTGTGGACTTATGAACATTTGGATCCATTTTGACTCCTGAAAACGTGTTAGTTAATGTGTGTAACTGAAAACACCCCAAACGTAAATCACTGACTATCAGTCACAATAAAATAGTTCTTAACACCTCATCCACAGGGGTCGTGTGTAAAACTCCAAAAGTTCCACGCCCTGTTTCACGGTAATTTCGTAAACGCAATCAGCCAATTTATGAAGTTCACCTATTACGGACATAGCTGCTTTGGAGTGGAACTGGACGGGGTACACATCCTGTTCGATCCATTCATCGCACCCAATGCACTGGCATCACACATCGATGTCGACAGCATTCCGTGCGACTACATTCTGCTCTCGCATGGCCACATGGACCATGTAGCCGATGTGGAGCGCATTGCCAAACGCACTGGTGCAACCATTGTAGCCTCTTATGAATTGGCGGTTTACTACGGCAACAAAGGCTTCAAACACCACCCCATGAATACCGGCGGTGCGTGGGACTTTGGCACTTGGAAGGTCAAATGCGTCCACGCAGTGCACAGCAGTGTATTGCCCGATGGCACGTACGCCGGCAGTGCAATGGGCTTTGTCATCGCCACCGATCACCGCTCTTTTTATTACAGCGGAGATACGGCGCTGCACATGGACATGCAACTCATCGCCGATTATTATCCGGTCGATTTGGCGCTCATCAGCATGGGCGACAATTTTACCATGGGCATTGACGACGCTGTAATCGCTTCAAAATTTATTCAATGCGATACCGTTGTAGCCATGCACTTCGACACCTTTCCATACATTGTTTTGGATCGGCAGGCAGCACAAGCGGCATTTGAAACCACCAACAAACAACTGATCATTCCGGTGATTGGAGAAACGTTTGAATTGTAACGAACATTATTAAGAACACAATAACATGGGCAAAGTCATTACAGTAGCCAATCAGAAAGGAGGTGTTGGCAAAACCACAACAGCCATTAATCTGGCCGCCTCATTGGGCGTTTTGGAATACCGCACCCTTTTGGTTGACGCTGATCCTCAAGCCAATGCCACCAGTGGTGTAGGCATCGATCCCAAGGACATCAAAGCAGGTATTTACGAATGCTTGGTGAACGAGATCGATCCCGCCGAGTTGATCATCAAAACCGAGAATCCCAATTTGGATTTGATTCCAGCACACATCGACCTCGTGGGTGCAGAGATCGAATTGATCAACATGAACAACCGCGAATACATGATGCGCAACGCATTGGCCAAAGTTCGCGACGATTACGACTTCATCATCATCGATTGCAGCCCTTCCCTGGGTTTGGTGACCGTGAATGCACTATCGGCTTCAGATAGCGTGATTGTTCCGGTACAGTGTGAATATTTTGCCTTGGAAGGATTGGGCAAATTGCTCAACACCATCAAAATCGTTCAGCAAAAGCTCAACACCGATCTGACCATCGAAGGCATTTTGCTCACCATGTACGATTCGCGTTTGCGCTTGAGCAATCAGGTGGTTGAAGAAGTCCGCATGCACTTCCAAGAAATTGTGTTTGACACCATCATCCACCGCAACACCACATTGGGCGAGGCACCAAGTTTTGGACAGACCATCATCATGCACGATGCAAGTTGCAAAGGCGCGGTCAACTACCTCAATCTTGCTCGCGAGATTCTCCAAAAAAACGAGATGACTAAAATGTCCAACGAAGAAAAATACATCAACATAGACAATGGCTAAAAAACAAGCATTGGGAAGAGGACTGAGTGCGTTGCTTGAAACGGCCGGAGCTCCCAAAGACAAAAACACATCGGTGGCTGAAGAAGCCGCTCCGGTATCCTCCAAAACAAATACGGTGGAGAAAACGGCATTGCCCGAAATCGGTCATGTAGCCGGTCCAATCAGCATGTTGCGCATTTCGCAAATCGAAGCCAACCCGTTCCAACCGCGCCAGGAGTTTGACAAGACCGCCATGAAGGAGCTCGCACAGAGCATCCATGAGTTGGGCTTGATTCAGCCGATTACCGTTCGCAAAATTTCCGCGCAGAAATACCAAATCATCAGTGGTGAGCGCCGCTTTAGAGCATCGCAATTGGCCGGTTTGGAAGAAGTGCCCGTGTATGTGCGCAGCGCCAATGACCAAGCCATGCTCGAAATGGCATTGGTGGAGAACATTCAGCGCGAGAATCTGAACGCCATCGAGGTGGCCATCAGCTACAAGCGATTGATGGAAGAGTGCAATCTCACTACTGAAAAATTGGCTGAACGCGTGGGCAAAGACCGCACAACTGTGACCAATTATGTGCGCTTGCTCAAACTTCCACCCGAGATTCAAATCGGTATCATCGAAAAGAAAATCAGCATGGGTCATGCCCGCGCATTGATCAATACCGAGCCAGAGGCCAAACAATTGAAGATCTACAAATTGATTTTGGAAAAAGACCTGAGTGTGCGCCGCGTGGAGGAATTGGCTAAAGAAGACGATGCTCCTCGCCTTTTCAAATCGGAAAAGGTAATCATGCCGCTGGAGTTCCAAAAAATGCAAGCCGACCTCCGTTTGAAGTTTGGCAAAAAAGCCAAACTATTGCGCAGCGAAAACGGTTTGGGCAAAGTTGAAATCCCGTTTACAACGGATGATGATTTGCAGCGCATCGTCAATATGCTTGAATTATAAATGTTTTATCTAGATACGTTTGATTTGTTTACAAGGAAGGCCTGCTTATGCGGGCTTCTCTTGTTTTATGGCCTATTGACGCAGGCACAAGCTCCAGCTACCGACAGTACCCGCGAATACTCAGCGTTTCGCAAAAAATGGAGCCAAAAATGGAACATGCAGCCCCATTCGCCATTGCGGGCCACATGCTATTCCGCCATGCTGCCCGGATTGGGACAAGCCTACAACAAAAAGTATTGGAAAATGCCCATTGTGTATGCCGCAGTTGGAACAACAGTGGGATTCATCGTGGTCAACAACCGCAACTACCAATACTACAAGCGCCAATACATTGCCACGGTGGATGGCGATCCCGCAACGGTTCCTGAAGTGGAAGCCAGCAATTTGTTTGAAATCCAAGAGCAATATCACCGTTGGCGCGACGTGAGCTATATGTGCTTGGGCGCAGCGTACATCCTGCAAATGATCGATGCCAATGTGGATGGGCACTTCTTCTATTACGATGTTTCCAAAGAGGTCAGCCTGCAATGGACACCGCTGTGGTTGCCTTATCAAAAAGCACCCGGTGTCGGACTTCAATTCACCTTTTAAAAACCAAGCATATTCATGAAAATCGCACTTTTGGGATACGGCAAATTGGGCAAAACCATCGACGCGTTGGTATTGCCTACAGAGCATGAAGTGGTGCTTAAGGTAACAAGCACCAATCCATTGCACATAAAGGATTTAAAAGATGTCGATGTAGCTATCGAAGTGAGTACCCCCGATATGGCCGAAACCCACATCCGCATGTGTTTAGAAGCAGGAGTCCCCATCGTTGTGGGCACTACAGGCTGGTACCATCAATTGGAGTCCATCGCAGCATTGTGCAAAGAACGCGAAGGCGCACTGTTGCATGCCACCAACTTCTCGGTAGGCGTCAACTTGTTTTTTATGCTCAACGAATGGATGGCCAAACAAATGCATCGGCTGGGCGGATATGAGCCGAGTTTGCTAGAGATCCATCACACCGAAAAGAAGGATGCCCCAAGCGGAACAGGTATTTCATTGGCCAATGACTTGATTGCCGAATTCCCAAGCAAAACGAAATGGGTCAACCGGGCATCGGCCGCTCCGGAAGAGTTGGAAATCATTTCCCAACGTCTACCCGATGAGCCGGGCACCCATGTGGTGACCTACATCAGCGATGTGGATTCGATCAGTTTGGTCCACAAAGCCGCGAACAGGCAGGGATTTGCGCGTGGAGCCCTTCAAGCAGCCGAATGGTTGATGCATCGCAAAGGTGTTTTCACGATGCGCGATGTATTGGGGCTGGACGAGCCCGCTGCTGTTTGAGTAGGAAAAACACCATTGGAATAGCCCATTGGCCATTCAAGGAATGCCGTTGATAACCCACAATGAATTATTCCAATCATTCGTTGAGAACCTTGTATTTTCGAGCGCTAAAACCACGAAATATTTGACTATGATCCCTTGGATATTGCTCATTTTGCTGATGCTGATGTATTGCATCGCATTGCCACAATTGCTCAAACGAGCCGGCCACAAAATGCCCTGGTTGGGATACATTCCTGTGGTGCAATTTATTCCCGTGCTTCAAGTTCTGAAACACCCGGTGTGGTATTTCGTCGTCATCCTCTGCCCTGGTGTCAACCTGCTTATGCTCATCGTCATCAATGTTGAACTGGGTATAGCCTTTGGCAAGCGGACCTTTCGCAACCAGTGGTTTTTTGGCGCCTTGCCGTGGTATGCATTGATCAAATTGGCGTTTCAAGAAAAAGAATTGCCCTTTTTGGGCCCCCGCGATTGGACAAAAACAAAAAAATCATCGCAGCGCGAATGGGGCGAAGCCATTTTGTTTGCGGTCATTGCAGCCAGTTTGATTCGCACGTTCTTCATCGAGGCCTTCACCATACCTACCCCATCGATGGAAAACAGCATGTTGGTGGGCGACTATCTCTTTGTGAGTAAAGTGAGTTATGGCGCAAAGATTCCGCAGACACCAATGAGCATCCCCTTTTTGCACAATGCGATTCCCAACGAAAGCATGACCAACAGCTATGTAGATTGGTTTAGCTTGCCGTATTACCGCTTACCCGGCTTGGGCAAAGTTGAACGCTTCGACCCCGTGGTGTTCAATTATCCCCATGGCGACACCATCATTGTGGATCCATTTTTGGCGGGCCACGATTATTATGAAATTCTTCGCCGCGAGGCCATGACACTCGCTGCACGCGATGCCAAACTTCCCCTTTCTGCGCCTGAATCGTACACGTATTATCTATCCAAACAAGAAGAATACCTCAATAAAGCCCGCATTCAATTCAGGGACAAAAAGGCATGCTTGAGCTGTGCCAATGACATCAAAAGACATGGCGGTGTGCGTCCGCGTCCAATGGACAAAAAGGAGAACTACGTAAAGCGTTGCATTGGTTTGCCAGGCGAAACCATCGAAATAAAAGATCATGTGGTACACATCAACGGTCAACCCATTCAAGATCCCGAGGGCGTGATGTACAACTACATCATTACCTGCGGAACGGCAGAGCAATTCAACGGCGTGATCAAGCGCATGAATGTCGCGCCTTCGAATATCCAAATGATCAGTGGCAACCGGGCTTTGATTCCATTTACACAGGCCGATGCCAACACGGTCAAGGAACTTGGAGGTGTTCAGGAGTTCAAACTCTATGTGGATTCGCTGCAAGAAGAGAACCGCATGGCGATGTTTCCCAACCTGCCCAAAGAACCCTACAACCATTGGACTGTAGACAATTTTGGCCCCTTGCACATTCCTTACCAAGGCGAAACCATCGAGCTCACACAAGACAATGTCGACCTGTACCGCCACACGATCGTGAATTACGAGGGCAACACCTTGGAGCAACGCGACGGAAAAGTGTATCTGAATGGTGCTGAAGCCACCACCTACACCTTCAAACAAGATTATTATTGGATGATGGGAGACAACCGCCACCACAGCGTGGACAGTAGATTCTGGGGTTGGGTACCGGAAGACCACATCGTTGGTAAGCCTGTATTCACTTGGTTCTCAAAAAATCAACAAGGCCACAACCATTCCACATCGGTACGTTGGAATCGCGTGTTCCGTCTCGTTAATTGATCCATGCCCGAGTTCGTTCGCGCATTGCCGCTTGCTCTTTTCCCTCCCGTGCATTGGTGGGTAGAGGCTTTGGATACTTCGACGTACATCGATATGGAGCGCCCCTACCACAAACAAACCTTGCGCAATAGGATCTCGATTCTGACCAGCAACGGACGCTTGCACCTGACTGTTCCGGTGCAGAGTACTGGCGGAATTCCAACACCGATGCGGGAAGTCCGATTGGCCGATGGCAAATGGCGCCACGAACACTTGTATGCCATCCGCAGTGCCTACGGTCGGGCGGCCTATTTTGAGCATTATTATCCGATGATCGAAGCGTGTTACAAAACAGCGGCCACCCATTTGAGTGAATTGTGCCGGATGAGTTTAGAAATTGTGTTGCAACAATGCGCCAAAAAAGGCGTTGCAATTCACACCGAAAAACCCATGGACGCGCAGGTCGATGAACCGATGACACGCCAACTGAGTCTTGGCTTGGAGCCCGCTTATGCAGGCATAGCGGAGCCCGGATATCCGCAAGCGTTCAGCGACAGGTTCGAATTCCAGCACAATTTGAGTTGCATCGATTTGCTAATGAACAAAGGACCACAATCTATTGACTATATATTATTCATAAAAAATGCGACGCACCCAAAAGGATAAGACCAGAAAAGGTGCGAAATTGCCCCCGATACGGATTTTTAAACTATGCATACCAAACGCAACGACATCATACGACTCGTCACCACACTCGGCATTGTTGTGCTCGGTGCGTTGGTGTTGAGTGTCAAATTTTTGAAGTTCGACCTCACAGAAGAAAACCGCCACAGCCTTACCGATGCGACAGTGGCCATGTTGGACAGCTTGGACGACAAAATTTTCATCCGTTGCTACTTGCACGGCGATTTCCCTGCCGAGTTCAAGAAAATGGAACAAAGCATCCGTGAGCGCTTGGAAGAGTTTAGGGATTACAGCGGAGGCATGTTGGACTATGAATTCATCGATCCCTACGAGTCGGGCGATGACAAAAAAACAAAAGAGGTCTTTCGAGCATTGGATGAAAAAGGTCTTCGCTTTTCAAACATAAATTTCACCGAAAACGGCACCAAAGCCACGAAGCTCATCTGGCCCGGTGTGATTGTGCAATACCGCAACAAGGAATATCCCATTCAATTGCTCAAATCGGAGATGCCCATGGCCAGTGACGCCATGATCAACAATAGCGTCAACAATTTGGAGTATGAATTGGCGCAAGGACTGCGCAAAATCACGCGGCCCAAAAGACCAAGTATCGGAGTGTTGTATGGCCATCGCGAATTGGATGCCTTGCACATGGCCGATTTTCTTTACGGCTTGCAAGAGTCGTACTCCATTGAGTTCGTCAAAATAGACTCGCAACTCAATGCGCTCAGCGAAAAAGTGGAAGGCTACGAACGACGAATCAACCGCTACGATGCACTAATCGTTGCAGGCCCCGACAGCACCATCAGCGATCGCGACCTCTTGGTCATGGATCAATACATCATGAATGGCGGCAAAGTGCTTTGGATGATCGATGCGTTGCGCATGAACATGGACAGTCTGCAAGACGATGGATACGCCATGGCGGTGAGCAACGAAATGAACCTCTACCCCATGTTGTTCAATTACGGCGCGCGCTTAAACCGTTCGATTGTAATCGATTACCAGTCGGCGCCCATCTTGCTCGACAACGGCCCCATGGGAACAGGACGCAACATGGTGGATGCCAATTTTTATTATGCCCCATTGATGTTGTCGCCCAACAACGCCCATCCCATTTGTTCGAACCTTGACCCCATCAAATTGGAATTTGCGGGAAGCATCGACAGTGTGAATCCCAATAAAGAAGTGCGCAAGATCAAACTTCTGCAATCCTCTGAATTGTCGAAAGAGTTGAAAGCCCCCGTGCGTGTAGACTTGGACCTGATGAGCAAAGGGCAAGACTATTTTGCGGCAAACAATCAGCCCAACCGCATGATGGCCATGATTTTGGAAGGTCGATTTCCGAGCGCATTCAAAGACAACTTAACACCGACATTGCGCAACGATCCAGAGTTTGGATTTTTGGAGAAGGGTGTGCCCACGTCGATGATTGTGATTGCCGATGCGGATGTCGCGTACAACGAAGTGGACATGCGCGGCGAAAAGCCCAAACCCATTGCCTTGGGTTACGATCCGTTATTCAAACGCGTGATCTATGACAACAAAGAATTTTTGCTCAATTGCATGAACTACCTCTTGGATGATCAAGCCCTCATATCCGTTCGTTCGCGGGCCATTACCTTGCGCAAATTGAATATGGGAAAAGTGGAGCAAATGCGCAGCAGCATCAAAATTCAAAATACAGTCATCCCCATTGCTATTGTATTGCTGTTGGGAGCTATACACTTCTTTGTTCGCAAACGCCGCTGGACACGTTAATCCGCATTCTACGCCATGAAAAAAAATCTCTTGTATATCCTTGGCCTATTGGCAGCAGGAATTGTCGCGTATGTTGTACTCTCGAAAGACCGCAACAGCACCATAGCTGAGCGCGAAGACACTGCCTTTGCAGTAGAAGACACCACGGCCATCACCCGAATTACCATTACGGAAACAACAGGTCGTATGGCTGTTTTAGAGCGCAATCCCGCCGGAGGTCGTTGGCGCTTGAATGGGAAATACGATGCCCGCAAAGACGCAACTGACCTCATGCTATACACCTTGCACGAGATGCGGGTGCGTGGACCTGTGAGCGAGGCGGCCCGAGAAAATGTGATACGCGTGATGGCCAGTGGCTCGAAGCGTGTTGAGATCTTTCAAGGCGGAGACCAACCGGTGAAAACCATTTTTGTCGGACATACTACACAAGACCACACCGGTACGTATATGCTGCTGGAAACCCCAGAAGGAGGTCGCAGTGAAATTCCATATGTCATGCACATCGAAGGATTTACCGGATTCTTGAACAGTCGCTTTTTTGCAGACGAATTGGAGTGGCGGTACACTGGAATTTTTGATTATCCCGACTTGGACATCAAGGCATTTCGTTACATCGTGCCCACCATGCCGCAGCAAAGCTTTGAAGTGACGTATGCAGGAGGCAATAATATCCAATTGCACGCCGGCTACAACGGACAAAATTTTGCACAAAACATAGCGGCATTCGATACGATCAAAGTGAAAGACCTGTTGGTGCGCTTAAAAAAGGTGCACGTGGAATCGTACAACACCTTGCTTAAACCCGAAGCACAAGATTCTATTCGGCAAACCATACCGTTTGTGCAACTCGCGGTGGTTGACAAAAACGATCAAGTCAATGTGCTCAACCTGTATCAAAAACGCGCGGCAAAAACACATTACGATGCCAACGGCACATTGATTCCCTACGACTTGGAATACTTCTGGGCGCGCACGATGCAAGATGAATTTGCTATGGCCCAACGATTTGTATTTGATCCGCTGACGTACCCGTTGGGTTTCTATTTGACCGCAAGCAGGGGCGAATAAATATACGCTGCAAGCAGGGGCGAACAATGATTCGCCCCTACTCGTGTTGCAATTCGCCTTTCTCAATGCTTGACCAATTTATGGGTCTGTTGACCGTATGGTGAATGCAATACCACAAAATACAATCCGCCTTCGAGCGCGGACAAATCAATAGTGGTAGAGTCGCTGAGTTTTCCTGTTGAGACCAATTGGCCATGGCAGGAATACAGTTCATAAATCCCAGTTGTGCCTGATTCACCTACGATGGTGCATTGTGTAGTTGCGGGATTGGGATAAAAAGAAAATTTGGGCGACAATTCATACACTGCGACAGCCGTGGCTTCATTCTGATACACCCGCACATAATCCACCTCCATGGCCGATTGCAAAAAACTTGGAGCAACCGATGGCTCGATGGCCACATTCATCAAGATGTATTGCGGCGCATCAAAAGGCC
>CANHSF010000106.1 GCA_947463065.1 Flavobacteriales bacterium
ATTGATATCATTACGACAAGAAAAAACAGCACCTCCAGAAATGGCAGCTCATGTAGTGAGCAAACTAAATTGGCTATGTGGAATAATGCCCAAATTGCAAGAGGTTATAGTTGCTCAACAACAAAACATGACCATTGTAACGTTTGGTCAAAATTGGGAATCTTACGGTTGCGCAAGGGTCGTCTTGTGCGGTGGTTTTTTTGTCCGTGGTTGTGATGATGGTTGTTGGAGTGGTGCCGAACAAGGAATCCATGGAATGTGCTTGTTTTGGCAGAACTCACAAAGCCGGATTTGCTTTTATTTACTTTTTCTTCTTTTGCTCCATTGCCTTTTTCTGCTCCGCATCGGTGCCGTGTCGTATGTCTCTGTGGCAGCGGCGGACCTCCACATCGGGTTCGATGCCCGCGTCGGGGTGATCGGAAGCGCATAAGCACTAGTATACTTTGGAAATATAATACCCTTCGCCTATTCTCCCGCAGATCTGCGCTTGGCCTGGCGGCGTACCTTGCGACTGTACTTTTTGGCCAGCCGTTCATCGATGACAATAGATCCTACGGTATGGATGGTCTGGTTAAATATCAATGCGACCGATATGGGACGCGCGCTGTTTTCTTTTAATACATACACGGTTTGCTCGATATATCCTACCAGGATCACATCCAAACGGATCACCTCACTGATGAGGCTATCCGGAATCTCCAATTCAAATTGCCCACTTTCGTCGGTTACGCTACCAATGGGAAGTCCTTTCAACCGCACCACCGCATAGGGCAATACTTCTTTGGTGAGGCTGTCCACGACTTGGCCGCGCACTACGAGGCGATTGGTATCCTGTGCTTCTTGCAGCGGAATAGGACTATTCATCATCGCCTGGGTAACAGGTGTATTCCATCCTGCTGCATACGAAGCCGTCATGGTGGTCATCACTGCGGCAGCGGCCACCAGCATGCGCAGTGGATTTTCCTTGCCGTGCGTGACTTGTGCAATATCTAACGGGTATTTTTCTTTCACACGCACACACAGTTTTTGGCTTGCATGTCGGGCCAAATCCGAAATCGCTTCATCCGACATTGTGGTGCAATCCAACACCTGCGTTTGACAAACGCTGCAATATCGGCCTTGATCCGCAGGCCGCATGTGATCCCATGACGCTGTGCATGGTTTTGGAATGTCCCAGGTCTTCATTGGTAGCTTTTCATTGTTTCGTTTGGTAAAGGGAATACAAGGCGATGTTGTCGATCTGTAACTCCTCCACGATCATTGTATTGTATTTGCGCATGGCCTTTTCGTTCTCACCGCGCTGGACCTCTTTTTTAAAGGCATCCAAATACCGTATTCGCTCCTGGTCAAAGGTCTCGAAGGCCTTGCGATAATCCGCTTCGGTAGCGTGTTGTTGCTGCATCGTGCGCAACCACTGCCGCAGCAACACTTCGCAGAGATCAAAATACATATTGATAAAACATTCGGAAGCGGCGTCTCGCTCGAGATAATAATACGTTTGAAAGGGATCCATGATGGCCAACGCATTCACCTGTAAGCTATCGCCGCACGTCAAGAGATCAAAGTACACATGCACTGCAATGTTGTACAGGGCAGATCGGGTGCTTTGGATGGTGCGACGTGCAACACTGTCCTCGGCCACCTCGTGCAGGGTAATGCGCTGTGGAGACCATGGTACAAAGGAACTGCGATACAAGTTGCGACCGTCAATGGGTTTTCCCCTAAACAAGTCCGCACTCGTAATGTGTGTGGTATCATGAAAAAAATGCGCATTCCATTGCAGGCTATCGCTCAGCACATATTCGGTGTTGTGGCGCCAAAAACAATCGTTGTATGGCATCGCACTCAACTTGCGGTAATCACTATAATCCTCATCCAACGGGGGAAAATTGGACAACGCAAAGCCTTGTGTATCGCGATCGTACAAGTACAACAAGGCGCGTGTCCGCATGGGATAACGCACAAATTCTTCGCGTCCATTGCGGCTGTAATAATCCATGGCGTAAACAAAATCGACGTGTTCGATCGCCGTTGTGCCTGCGGTGTGCGAAAAGGTTTGGGTGATTTTCATAAACACATTTTCCAATCGGTCGCCCGGAAAAAGGGGGACAAAGGGATACACGTTGGCGTGTTCCACTTCCATGGTCCACTTCAAAAAAATGCGGCGATCGGTATTGATCCAAATGCGGCCCGAACACCTTCGCCCATCGTCTTCGCGCGGGCGATAGCCAATCACAAGAATGGAGTCGCCTTGGGCATCGGTAAACTGGCGTTGGATGCGAAACACAAAGGCCTTGCGCATTTGAGCGGCGGACATTTCCATGGGGGTGTCGGGAAAATCAGTATGGCCTGCAAATGCATCCATGCGCACGATGGCTTTGGAACTTTCCATGGAGGTAAACAGTCGATCGCCAAAACGGGCCAGCGCTGCGCGTCCTGCTTTGTAGCGAATGCGATCAATACGCCCGTCGATTTGGTACGCATTGGCATAGGCCTCGAGCAGTTCCACTTGCTGGTCGTCGTAATAGGTTTTTAGATCCAAATATGCTTTGGCCACGCGCCGATCTGCCTCGAAAGCTCTGCGGGTGCGGGCAATGATGTCGGCCAAAAATCCCATGTCCTTCCCGACTACTGTGACCTCGTTCAGTTGCACGCTAACGGGTTGTAATCGCACAACGCGATACCCAACGGATGCCTCTGCCACCCATCGGTAAACCTCATAGCCCATCACTGCGCACCGCAACGAATCACCTGCTATGCTCTGCACTTGGTAATATCCATCGGCATTGCTCAGAGCGCCTGATTGTTGGGTGATGTTCTCGATCAACGCATAGGGCAGCGCTTCCCCTGTTGTGTTGTCCACCACCCGACCCTCATAGCGCAACAATGCACCTTGGGCCAGTCCCACCGTGGCACAGCACCAACCAAACAGTATGATCGCAATGGATTTCATACTGCAATATCCATCCATGAGGGTCTTTTACCTGCGTGTCGGCCGATTTTTATCTTCAAAAAGGAAGTGTAAATTGCAATTCAACCGCGCAACCATAGCAGGACATCGCCAGCGTTCAATTCCACCCGACCTCGACCGACTTGTGATGTCCCTGAAGCAGCTTTTGTGGTGGGTGCATCCCAAATGGTCCGTCGATCACCATTTATTTAAACGATAAGCGCTGTCCCAAAATTGAAATTCCAAATGACTCGAGGCCACAAAAGCTCGGGTCATGGCATCTTGTTGCGCCGGGGTGCAGTTGGCCGCCAGATCATCACAAATGGCAATCGCGCGCTGAACAATGGCATTGAACTCGTCACCGGCATACGTGTCGATCCATTTTTGATACGGATTGTTGGCCGGGCGTTGGTTTTTGTAAATGAATTGACCAACCTCTTGATAGATCCAAAAACATGGCAACACAGCCGCCACAGCCACTTCCACTTGTTCGAGTGCAGCACAACTTTTTAGATAATGCACATAGTGGTGGCAAGTAGGTTCCATGACCCCTTTGTGGGTAACCGCAAAATCCCGAAAATACGACTCGTGCAGTGCGTTCTCCACCACAATAGCTCCTTCGGCAAAACGGATAAATGCGAGGGAATCGTTGACATCGGGCATGCGCGCCGCGATTAGCGACAGGCTTTTGCCGAAGTGCTCCAAGTAGTGGGAGTCTTGTGCGATATAAAACTGAAATCGTTCAAGCGCCAAGGTGCCTTCCATCAATTCTTCGATAAAAGGCATCGCGATGATCGTGTCATAAATGGGTTGAATATGTTCCCATGCTTTAGTGGACCACTTCATGGATAACGAGTTTTTGTGGGTTAAAGAAATGATTCAATGGGCCATTACCTCGCCCTATGCGGACGTCCTTGCCATGGAAAATCGCTTGGTGCACATAGTCTTGGGCAAGTGCAACCGCTTCGCGCATCGATTTGCCCTGAGCCAAATAACTGGCTATGGCCGAAGAAAGCGTGCACCCTGAGCCATGGGTATTGCACGTATCGAATTTTTCAAAATGAAATTCGCTGACCTCACCTTGGTCATCAAACAACAACGAGGTCAATCGGCTCGTTTTTAAATGCCCGCCTTTGATGAGCACATGCTTCACGCCCAATTGTTGAATGATTGCTCCGCCGCGGTACATCTCCTCTACCGTTTCCATTTTCATTTGTGCGAGCGTACTTGCTTCATCCAAGTTGGGGGTAATGACATCGGCGAGCGGAAATAGTTTTTCCACGATAGCTGCTATGGTCTCGTCATTGATCAATTGATGTCCACTGGTAGCCACCATTACGGGATCAAAGACCACCGGTATGTTGGGATGTTGCCGCAAGGTTTCGGCAATGACATCGACCAATTCGCAGGTGTGCACCATGCCTATTTTGATGGCGTCTGGATAGATATCTTCCAAAATGGCATCCAACTGTTGCTGCACCGCTGATACGGGAATAGGGTAAATTGATTTAACACCCGTCGTATTTTGAACAGGCAAGGCGGTTAACACCGAGGTCGCGAAACAACCCAGGGCAGATATCGCTTTTATATCGCCTTGAATGCCTGCTCCTCCGCTGCCATCGAATCCAGCGATGGTCAAAACGGAAGGGTATGTTTTTTTATTCATAATGCTTTTTCAATTTGATTTCTGATTTCAAATGCAGCTTTCATGGGATGCGTAGCACCACAAATGGCAGACACCACCGCAATAGTGTCGGCACCCGCTCGGATCACCTCATACGCATTATCGGCATTCATGCGGCCAATCGCTACCAAGGGTTTTTCGGTGAGCGCTCGGATCTGTTGAACACCTGCAAGGCCCCACTCGGTTATGGTATCGGTCTTGGTGGGTGTGCTAAAAACAGGGCTAATGCCAAGGTAATCGGACTGCATTGCTTCCGCGTTGCAAACTTGCTCCAACGTTTCGATGGAATACCCAAGCGACTGGCATGACGCCCAAGCGGCGCGAATGTATGTCGGTGAGCGGTCGTTGTTTCCCACATGAATACCAAAGGCGTTCACCGCTTGCGCAATCTCCAAATCATCATTGATGATCAAAGGCACATGGTATTTGGACAACACCTCCTGCAAACGCAACGCCTTTTCCATCAGCACAGCTTTAGAGACATTTTTTTCGCGCAGTTGCACAATATCCACGCCCCCTGCAACAGCTTGTTCGGCAACTTGAATGCAATCATGGTGTACACAACTCTGCTCCGATAGCACCAAATACAAGCGGTACGGAAAGGCCTTTTTCATGCGATGGTGAGCGCATTGAGATGTTGCTTGAACTCGCTTTCGGTGATGGTGTAAAGTTTATCCAACACCTGCATCTGTAGGCTTCCCGGACCGTTGGCTGTTTTCGCCGCTAGCTCCCCTGCGATACTCAATAAAGCCACACCAGCAGCGGCTGCATGCAATGTATTCTCCTCAACCGCGATGCACGCACCAATGATGGCGGTGGCCGTGCAGCCCAAGCCCGTCACCTTGGTCATGAGCGGATCACCGTTGTTGATTTCGATTCGAGCATCATTCGAAACAATGATATCTGTTGCGCCAGAAATACAAACAATGGAGCCATAGGTGTGATGCAGTTGGTAGGCCGCGTCAATCGCCTCCATGCTCTGAGCGGTGCTGTCCACACCTTTCGTTTTCGAGATCTGGCTTTTTGCCAAAGCCATAATTTCGGACGCATTGCCGCGAATGACAGTGGGTTTATGGACGAGCAATTGATCTAACGTTTGATCGCGATAACGGGTAGCACCAGCTCCGACAGGGTCCAGAACAAAAGGTTTGCCGAGCGCTTGAGCGCGTTGTGCGGCCTGCACCATCGATGCCACCCAATAGTCATCCAAGGTACCTATGTTGATGACCAGCGATTGACAGATCTGCACCATCTCATCTACTTCGTGGTGCGCATGCGCCATAATAGGTGAAGCACCGATGGCCAATAATGCATTTGCTGTATTGTTCATCACCACATAGTTGGTGATGTTGTGAACCAATGGCGATTTTTCGCGAACGAGAAGGACGGTGTCCCAAAGTGAATGTACCATAACTTATTCGGTTAAAAATTATGGCTATAGTGATCTCTGAAAAGAGCAATGCAAACGTGGTGCGCTACCTCATCAACTTTTCCCTACGGCAGTATGAACTGCGTCAGGTTCGAAGGGTCTATCTCAATTCTTTACAGAATACCCCTAAAGCCGAGCCAAATGTAACCACATTTCCGAAAAACAAAACCCCACGATCAAAATTGACATCGCCCCGATAAGATGGACTTTGTGCAACGACACATCACACATCCGCAATACGCTATGCGTGGTTTTGAACAGACGCAATCCCCTACTCCGTGCCATCGTCTTGTGCACAGGGTCGGCGTGCTTACACCGCAGCGCTAAATCGATTCGTCTCGTGCTGACTGCGTTGCAGGCGGGCATCAAGCAACATGCCGGCATTGCGCACAAAGCGACGACCAAAGGCGGTCATGCGCAAGGTGTTGTTTTCCCAATCCAACAACCCGTCGGCCTGCATACCATGGATACTGTGCAGGATATCGGAGGTCAAGGGCAATGCCTTGGGCCAATGCGTCTCGAAGGTGCACATCAACTGCAAAATATGTTGTCGGATACTTTCGTCTTCGGCATTCAGCACATGCCCGCGATAAATGGGCCATTCACCTTTGCGAATGGCTTCCATATAAGCTTCTACTGTTTTGTGGTTTTGGGCAAAAGCCGTCCAACTATCGCTGATGGCCGATACGCCCAGGCCAATCAACAGACGCGACGGTGCGGTGGTGTACCCCATAAAATTGCGGTGCAACGTGCCTTTGCGCGATGCCTCGACCAATTCATCGGCAGGCAAAGCAAAATGATCCATGCCAACATCTTCGTATCCTGCAGCCACAAAACACTCGCGGCCCAGTTCGTACAACGCCAACTTCTCCGATTCCGCTGGCAAATCGGCCTCCGAATATTTGCGCTGACCCGGCTTGAGCCAAGGCACATGGGCGTAACTATAAAAGGCTATGCGCTCGGGGCGAAGGCGCAACACCTGATCAATGGTCTGTTGCACGGAAGTTACGGTCTGCAGCGGCAAACCATAAATCAAATCAAAATTGATGGACGTATATCCCATGTTGCGCGCCAACTGAACCACCCGTTCCACTTGCTCCACAGATTGAAAGCGATGGATCATCTCCTGCACGCGAGAATCAAAATCCTGAATACCCAAACTCAAGCGGCGAAAACCTAGATCATACAAGGTCTGTAAATGCTCGGCCGTGGTGTTGGCAGGATGAGCTTCAAAGCTAAAATCAACGGCATCAGCAGGCTCAGCGTAGAGCAAAATGCCTTGGATGAGCAACTCCAAATGATGCGGTGAAAAAAACGTTGGAGTACCGCCACCCAAGTGAATCTCGCGGATGCGCGGCGGTTCCATCCATTGCGCTACATACATTTTCCATTCGCGCAATACGGCTTCTATGTAGGGGCGTTCAACGGCGTGATTGACTGTGATGCGGGTATTGCAACCGCAGTACGTGCATAAACTTTCGCAATACGGCAAATGGATGTATAAACTGATCCCGTCGGTTGAATTGGTCATCTGAAAAGTAGACCGCATGCGTTGAATCCAACGCTCCGCGTGAAAAGAAGTAGCGTCCCAGAAAGGCACTGTTGGATAACTCGTATACCTCGGTGCAGCGACATTGTACTTCTGAATGAGGTGCGATTTGCTCATTGGTGGAATCTTTGTCATGCCACAAAAATGGATGGGATTGTGCATTACGCATATGACACAGATATTGTGCTAAGCTGATCCTCATCAGATTTTGGACTTTGAATTGGCGGAGCCACAAATGAACGCAATGGATTAACGGTTAAACCGAGATTATGCAGTCGGTTTCGTAAATGAGATTCAAAAGCCCAAAGAATTCGTGTGCTCGCGCAAGTTTTAAGCGCGCAGGCTTAATCACCCGTACGGTGAGCACGCGAAACGAGCAAAGCCTGCCCGGAGATAGCGGTGTGCGCGAATTCTCTTACAGGACAGGCTCCGGGACTTTGGATCGCAATAGAAAGTCACTGCATAATTCTATCTAACAAAAGTTTAACTACTGAAATTAAGATAGTTGCATTGAGACTTAATCAATGGGTTGACACACCATCAAAGCCCAAAGTGCAACAGCGGCCGTTCCTGAGGCACATTCCGAAGTAAACTCATTTTACGGCCGATCTTTCAGTAGGTTGAGATTGTTGTAACGAAGCCACGCTTGGCGTCCTTTATCCCCCCCACATCATGTTAGCTCGACTTTTCTATGTCTACGCACTTCTTGGAATCTGGGTTAGGGAAGTAAACAGGTAAGCCATTCAATTCAAACCAATAGCGCTCTCGAAAAAACTCATCCGAATTTGCATATTAATCAAATATAACTTAAATTGCAACGACAAAGACATCACAGTATGACACTCACCATTACGCCCGGAATGACTCCCGAAGATATTCAACGACACGCACGTGAAATGCGTAGGAGCCTGCGTTATGACTTCAAAAACTTGTGTGGCACGATACAACTTCTTGAAGATCCAGTCCATATCCAACAACGCTTGAGAGATGAGTGGCAGTGAGTTTGTTTTTGACACCAACATATTTCTCTACCTCCAATCAGGGAATAAGGATTTAATTGAAATTTTCAATGAGTCTAGTATATTCATAAGTGTTATAACTGAATTGGAGCTTCTTGGATATAAAGGAATGGATGATTCAGCCAAAAGAGAACTTGAACGATCACTGCGAAGTTGTTTTATCGTAGATATTGAAGGGCCAATAAAGCCTATCGCCATAGAATTACGAAAGTTGCACAATCTCAAACTACCTGACGCAATTATTGCCGCTACAGCAATTCATTTACAACTACCACTCATAACAGCTGACAAGGATTTTGGTAAAATTGATGGATTAATGTTGTACTTGTATAAACCAGTTTCATGAATTGACTCTGACTCCTCCCTAACCTTCTTTCCAATATCTTCAAACTTAAGTCATTCGCACCATCGAAGGTCAATGTCCTTCTTTTCGGGCAGTTTTGTCCGCAACTCTACTCCTTCATATTCATGTATGAGCGCTCCACATGAGCCATTCAAATGGAAAAGTACCAGTAATGCAAACTTCCAATGATGGATCTCCTATCATTCTGAATACAGTATGAATGAATGATCATGTCAAAAAAAACATACGATAAGGAAGTTTTCAGCGTATAGAATAGTGAATTACTACTATTGGGCTAAAATTTCCGACGAGAAGAAGACGGATGTTCCAGTGCATTCATGTACAATAGGCCTGGATTAAACACCATCAAAGCCATCCTCTAATTTAATCGTGTGCATTACAGCAACAGCCAATTCAATACCTCCAATTGCTCTGGGTTCACCTTGCGCAACGTGAGCTCAATGCGGTAATGCGGATAATGGCCATCTCCCAGCTCGATATTGATTTGTCCCTGAATGTTAAACCCAATTTATGCAGTCGGAATCGTCGTGAAGAGTTGAAATGCAAAAAGTACGGGCGCTCCCGCAAGATTTTTATTTGAAAGCGTATTACCCATACGGTGAGAATAAAAATCGAGGAAGTGCCCGTAATTGAAGCATTTCGGCTCTGTAATAGATTTTGACTGCATAATTTGGGTTTATGGCCACATGGAATTTTTGAATCACCGTGGACTCCATGGGGCAATCGGGGCGCACGACCTCGGGTTGATGCTTCGTGCGGATGGCAAAACAATAGTTCCAAGGGGACGCATCGGCTTTGGCCACCACCACCACATCCTGTTCAAAAAAGTAGAAGTCAGCGCTATTCTTCGCGATGCGTGAACTCTTGTTGCCCGTGTAGATTTCTTTGGTAAACGCGATGCCGCGCAACACCACTTGCGCTTGATTGGCGTACGTATTGAGAAAGGTTTGCGCTGTCCTTTGATCCTTGCGATTGAAATAAACGATCAAACCAATGAAAAAAATAAAGACGCCTACCACACCAATCACTCCTCCCCAATGTATGGTCAATAGATACAAGCCAATTTCCATGCGATTCTCTTTTTCTGTTTTTGCAAAAAATCAAATTTACTTCCTCCTTCAAGTGGAATTTCGTCCATCAATCCTGCACAAAATGGTATGCTATAATCAAAATCACCCCCAAGATGCCGATCAGTGATGACATAAACAAATTGTCGGCAATGCGCTCTAGTGATCGCTCCCTTTTGGGGTCGTGGGTGCGAATCGATATGAACGAAAATATGCAACTGAAGGTCAAAATCACGGCGATAATCGATGTCCAGGCATCAATCAAACGTGTTTCGTCGCGGTCAGCAATATTGAGCGCCGTGAGCACAAAGAGGCAAAATCCCAAAAGATTGGCCGATGTGCTGAGGATATGTTGAGAAGTGGTGTTGCCCATACAAACGAATTAAATTTTCAACCAAAAAACGACCACAACAATACAACCAACGTGACCAATGCGGGTAGGGCTTGCACGTAAGCGATTTTTTTACTCACGGTTAAACCACCGTATACGCCAGCAACAGCTATGCAACTCAGAAAGAAACTCGCCACGCGCATCTGCCACAAGGCATCGGAAATCAACAACGACCACATCAATCCGGCAGCTAAAAACCCATTGTACAAACCCTGATTGGCCGCCATGGCACGTGTGGGTTCAAAGAGGTGCTCGGGCATCGAGCGAAAGGTCTTTTTACCAATCGTGGTCCATGCAAACATTTCAAAGTAGAGAAAATACAAATGTTCCAAGGCCACTAAGGCGATACCGATACATGCAATAATCTTCATTCTGTTTATTTTTTTACTTACCCTGCGCTTGCAAGGTAGCCGATTTCATTGAAGTGTGAAGTGCTGCCAACGCGCTGCCAACCGAGGCAATATACAACAAGGATGGCGCAACTTCACCAC
>CANHSF010000107.1 GCA_947463065.1 Flavobacteriales bacterium
CCGCATGCTGATTGCAAAGGCGTTTAATGATGCCATTCGCAATGGCGAAATTGGTTTGGTTGTTTTGGGAAGGGATCATCATGATGTGAGCGGCACCGATTCGCCTTATCGCGAAACCAGCAACATCTATGACGGTTCGCGGTTTACTTCCGACATGGCAGTGCACAATTTTGTGGGCGATGCATTTCGCGGTGCCACTTGGGTCAGTTTGCACAATGGTGGTGGAGTTGGATGGGGAGAGGTCGTCAATGGTGGATTTGGGATGTTGCTGGATGGCAGTGCCGATGCAGAAAGACGATTGATCTCCATGTTGCACTGGGACGTGAACAACGGAATAGCGCGCCGAGCTTGGGCCAGAAACGATGAGGCGCTTTTTGCCATTCGCAGGGCTATGCAGCATAATCCGTTGCTCAAGATTACGCTGCCCAATAGCGTAGACGACGATGTATTGAATGGCATGCAGAAGGGTTAGACCATTGCCCTTGCATAACTCAATGAATCGCTTTTGCTTCAAAAAATTGATTCGTTAGGTGAAACGCGGCGGTGTGGTAAAAAACAAAAAGGCGGAGTGTTCCGCCTTTTTTATTGTTGGGGATTGTGCTTTTCTTATTGTCGACCTGCAACCGATGGTTTTGTGACATTCACCCATTGGCCCATTTGTCTGCTTTGAACACTTTCATCGTACATTGGAGAACAGAGGAGTCCTGGTAAATAGAATCGTCCGATGTAGGCCGCAGTGAGTCGGATTCTGAAGATTTTGGTCTCGTTGACCCAAAGATCGAAATAGCTGAAAACGCGATCGTCTTTGACGTCCTGGTAATCGGGCAACATGATGTTTTTGGTTCGTGCAGCTCCATCAAGGCGCTGATTGCCTATTTCCCAACCACCGGCAAATACTTGCTGCAGAGCAATGCCTTTGAGTTCACCACGGTCGCCCGGATTCCAAACTCTAACTTGCGCATAAAATTCGGTGCCTTGTTCCAGGTTGGCAACGTCGAGTGTATTGCCCGACATGTCCAGGTATTCGATCTCGGTGTACAGTTTATTGTGGACCACTTTTTCTCCAAGTAATGGCGGTTGACCGGTGCTCACGACACGAACAAAGATTTCGTTTTTGCCTTTGTTTTGGATATTGAGTGTGTTGTTGCCTTTACTATCGATAGGGATCTCTACAATAGAAACGGTTGCGGCAGTATTGATTTTTTTGGAAAATTGATTGCTTGCATTGATGGTGAACTGAAGCGCTTCGGGCTTTTGGTTGGCAATGAACTTGCTAAAGGCCAACAAGGTGAAGGCTGTTGTTTGCGTACTATAAAACATTTCATTTTGGAGTCCGCGTGCAAGATCTGAGAGCATAGGCATTGCCCTGTTTTTTTCGTTCAAATCAACGAGGGTTTCGATGATCATTGCGGCGTCGCGCCAATTGCTTCCATAGGTATAGCCCAACTCCCGATAGCTGGGGATGGTAGTTGGTGCGTTGGAAACAAGCTGATTGGCTTCGTCTGGTCGGCCCGCTATTGCATAGGCTCCGGCGAGGCGCCATTTGGCTTGAATGGACAAGTCTGTTAGCGCCTTCAATCGCGACATTGCTCCCCATTCTGGTCGTCCAGCCAATGCGAGGGTGTACAATCGATACGCTTGTTGCAAATGATCCAAACGATGCCATACGTTGTTTTGTGGCGTCCAGGATTGCGCATTGCGTTGCTGGTATCCCGCCCATTTGTTGATGATGTCGTCCGACACATTGTAGCCTTTTTTCTTGGCTTCCAAGAGAAAGTGACCGGCATAGGTGCTTCCCCATTGATCGCTGTTGCTTCCACCGGGCCAATAGCTCAGACCTCCGTCGTAGCTCACAAATGAAGTCAGTTTTTTGATGGCTTCGTTGATGTAATTCGAAGCTGCATTTTTCTGGTAGTCGCTGAGTTCGATCACATCGCTGAGGTACAATTGAGGGAATGCTGCAGAGGTGGTTTGTTCTACGCATCCGTGCGGATAATGAATCAGGTAATGGAGTTGGTTTTCAATGTTCAGCGAAGGAATGGAACTGACCTCAACTTTAACCGTGTTGGTGCCCGGAGTGCCATGCAGGTCGTAACGTCCGTCCCAAGTGGTGTTGCCGGCAATAACGGTTTCGCTTGTTCGTGTTTCGAACGGATTGGGATTGCGCACATCAATTTCAATTTCATGGTAAGCGCTATGGCCAAGTGGGCTCTCTGCTGTCACTCTTACCTTCCCGATGCCCTGCCGATCGCCAACGGAAATCTGGAAATTCACAATCTTGTCTCCTGCTTTGTTGAATACGATTGCTTCTTCCTTTTCACCGCTGATGCTCATGAGGTCATTGGTCTCAACCTTCACCTTGACGTTGCTGATGTTTTTGTCCATCGCAAAGATTGTTACCGGTAGCGAAATTTGCTCACCTATGCCCAAGGTGCGCGGCAATGTGGACAATACCATGAGCGGTTTTTTCACTGGAACAGTTTTTTCTACATTTCCAAATGCTGGTGCGTTTTCGGCAATCACCATTACGCGCACACTTCCTACGTAGTTCGGCATGGTGATGGTGTGCTTTTGTGTTTGGCCCGGCTCCAACTGGAAGGGCCCTAAAAACATGACCACGGGTTTGAAACGATTGGCCGTTTGTTTGTTTTTATCGATCACCGCGCCATCTCCGCCCAGGGTCAAAAGTTTTTCTATCTTTTTCCCCATGGCTCCTATGACTTGGTCGTACATGTCAAAGGTGCGTACACCCAGTGCTTCGCGTTGGTAAAAGAATCCCCAAGGATCGGCGGTTTTATGTCGGGTCAAGTCCAAAAGTCCTTCATCAACAATGGCCACGGTGTAAGACATTCCTCTGCCGTTTTGTTCTTTGATGTTGATACCGAATGTTTGTTCGGGAGCCAGTTCGTCGGGCATGGATATAACGGGAGTAATACGAGACTCGGGAAATTCCACAAACACAGGAATGGCTCCATACAATCGGATGGGCATGTCATTGACCGTTTGTCCATGGGGCTGTATCAAACTGATGTTCACATACACATTGGGAGCCATGGATTTGTCGGTGGTGAAACTGTATTTGTTTTCTGCATTGCTCGCGTTGATCCACTCTTTGCGAATGATGCCCGAAGCATTTTCAATAGTAACGAGTGCTGTGGCATTTTTGGCGCCGGGTATCGTCAGGACGCATGTTTCTCCGGCATTGTACTTGGGCTTGTCGCAGGTGAAACTCAAATAGGTCGCCCCTTCATTGTTTTTGCGATTTGCACGACTGGATTCATCGGGCCAATCAAAATACATGGATTTACCGGTTGCATGTCCGCCTTCTTCATCTTCAATTCTTAGCAGAAACCTGCCCCAAGCCGATTTGTCTACACTCACTTGAAATGTTGCCTTGCCTTGAGCGTTGGTATTGATGGTGCCCTGCGATACCGGTATGGTGCTTTCGGAACCAATATAGTTGGCCAGCGATTCTCCATTTCGCTCCCACCAATACCTCCATTCGACTTTGTACAGTTTCCACTTGAGATTGTTGCTCTGAAGGGGATTGCCTTCGGGTGAGACCGTTGCTACCTCTACCGATGTTGGTTGGCCGCTGGCAAACGCATATCCGTTGGAAGGTGTTGCAATCTTTACCCCGACGAATTTTTGGTATGGGGCATACTTGCAGGTAAAACGATCAACGGAAAAATCTCCACCCTCTTCAAATACCTTTACAAGGTAGTTCACATTCAGCATCCCTGGAGCAGCATCATACAGCTTGATGTTGCTGGGGATGTTGGCTTCACCATCCATGTTGAGTCTTCCATCAAAAAGCACTTTTTCCTCGCTGTAGACCGAGCGAATGGGGTCGTCGAAATGATAGTTTTTCCAATTGGGGAAGGTGGTGGTTGTAGCCACATAGTTGATGGTCACATTGGTCTTGAGGTTTTTGGCGGTGGCCCCATGAAGCCATTGCGCAAACAACTTGGTGGATGATTTATTGGAGGCATCTGCGGTAATGACATCGCGGTTTTCAAACTGAATCTTTAAGCGATTGGGCTTTACATTTTCAATGCGCAAACTTTTGGAGAACGTAGAAGCGCCTACCCGAACATTGGCCGTGTACATCCCTGTTTCAGCATCGGGTGCGGTTTGGCATGTAAAATTGTAGATGTTGCCAACGCCTTGGGTTTTGATGGTTTTGTACACCTGTCGTCCACGAGGATTCAACAATTCAAATTCGATCGGGTGATTGCTGGGCAATTGGTCGATTTGTGAAAGGATAAAATTGAGGAACAGGGTATCTCCTGGCCGCCAAACGCCCCGCTCGCCGTAAATGAATCCTTTCATACCGGCTTGCGTGCGCGCGCCTCCCGTGTCGAAGGTGCTCATGCTGAGGGACTCACCATTGCCAATTTTGAGGTAGCCGCGCTGTTGGTCCAGTCGGGCAATCACCAGAAATGGCTTGTCGTTCAATGGACCCAATTCGGCCATTCCGAGCGCATCTGTTTTGATGGACCCCATCACTTGCTGTTGGAAGTCCAGCACATCCAATGTAACACCGCTCAAAGGTTTGGTGGTGATCATATCCGTCACCGCAAAAAGCATGGCGTCGTTGTCTGTTTGTTTTGCGATGATTCCGATGTCCGACGCTAAAATATTTTTGGATACAGGATATCTGTAATTGTAGTATGCTTTGCTGCAGGGGTTATCCTTTTGTTTGTAATCCCAATCTTCGGAGTTGTATTCATATTCCCAATCGGATTCGTCGTATGCATCGCCATCTTCTTCTTCTTCGCTACCCGCGTCACTTGTTTGAATGTTGGCAATTG
Organism: Flavobacteriales bacterium; assembly: GCA_947463065.1. GTDB lineage: Bacteria > Bacteroidota > Bacteroidia > Flavobacteriales_D > Sanyastnellaceae > CANHSF01. The sequence goes on from CANHSF010000107.1 coordinate 4,815, forward strand.
TGCGGGTGTTGTTTTCGGCACACGGAAACAGCGTATTCTCCATGTTGAAGTCCAGTTGAATTGTGTAAATGGCTCCAGGCTCCGCAGTTATGATCTCGTTGAGATCAATGTAGAATGTATTCCATTTGGATAGATCTTTTCCGTCTCCGGTGTTGAGTTGCAATCGCGTGCGTTTGATTTGTTTGGCAACACGATACATTTCGTCGTTGCCGTTCAGGCTGTTGACTTGAAGAAATTGTGGAATATTGTTCTCGTAAATTTTACTGATGACGACCTCTACGGACTGCAAAGCCACGGCCTCAAAGGGGAAAACCAATCCATCGGTCGATGGCAGAATAACCCGGTCGGTCGAAGGTATTTTCAGGTTGGGCTTCAAATCTTCAAACACCACACTAAAACTTTGTTCGTCTTTTGAGATTTCGCCGCCTAAGCTCTTGATGCCGGGATGAACAAATATTGTTTTTGCACCTGTCTGTGGAGAGGACGGATAAACCCGAACCTCGTTGTTTTCAATGACGAATTTTTCATTCTGGCATTCGCTGATGTCAATCAGTCCCTTCAAATCTTGCGAAGGCTCAAGCGGTGACGAGAATAGCAACTGAACATACTGCTCAGGAAGCTGGATCACTTGATGCATGAACACCGCAAATTCATTTTTGCCCGGAATGCGTTGCTCGATGGTCATTTCATCTTTGCCTCCAATGGCCTGGGTTTTCCAATGGAGTTTGAGATTTTCTCCATTTTCGCCGCGTCGAAGGCTATCGGCTATGAAGCGGTATGTATTGGCTTCGTTGGTGTTTTCCCAACGAATGGGTATGGACTCGCCTGCGAAGGATGCCTCAATCAATGCGGGCAAGGCGGTGACGGCACATACGTCGTTGGTGCGTAAGGTGCCCGAAAGCCTCAATGTTTCGGGGTTTTGGGCTTGGATTGGGGAGATTTGATCGATACGCACATCGATGAATTGTGGCTTGGTGAGAAACTCGAAACGAAATGTTTCCAGTTCCTTTTTGACCTCTACCAATTCTTTCAATTGGAGATCAACAGTGTATTTCTGTCCGTGCTCAAGCCATTCGCTGGGCACAAACTCCAGGGTGTGGCCTTCCGACCAATGGACGTGACCCTCGATGGCAGGACTGGTTTGAATAATCCGGTCGAAAGGGATTTGCATCGACTGTATTTGAGCAGCCAATGCTTCGGTCAATTGAATTTTGATGGAAGACGCCACCGAAACTTGACCAGTGGTATAACCGGCAATGTATTTGGCGAATTCGGGATTGAAACCAAAGGGTGCATTTTTATTGCAGCCTGCGGGAACCAATAAGCAAAGGAAAGCAACCGCCACCATGAAGGTGTGTCGCAAAGGGAGGGAAAGGGATTTCATTGAGAACAATGATTAAAGGTGTTCAAATATAGTTGCGGACGGGCAACGCAGCAAAGCAAATAAAAGTACTTGTCAACGGACAATTTGCAATCGGAATTGTCCATAGCCAATCGCACCATGCGATGGGCAAAAGGGATTTCATGGCTTCGGTTGCTTGGATACCAAGCTATGTCATTATCTTCGTGGCCCCTTGTAAATGGGGAAATCAAAGCATGATGTTAAAATCAATGACCGGATTCGGTAAAGCCGAAGGAGTTGTCGGAAAACGCAAGTACACTGTGGAGTTGCGTTCGCTGAACAGCAAACAGTTGGACTTGAATTTGCGCATACCCGGTATGTTTCGCGAGAAAGAACTTGACCTGCGTTCTTGGTTGAGCGATCGCATTCAACGCGGAAAAGCCGACTTGCTGGTCTATTACGAAAGTTTGGAGGTCGAGAAACGAATGACCCTGAACATCCCATTGATCGAGGCTTATTATCACGATCTCAAGGAAATGACCGATCGTGTGGGCATGCCCAATCCCGATTACCTCAATTCCATCATGCGAATTCCCGATGTGCTGAAACAAGAGAACAGTGAACTCGATGAAAACGAATGGAGCGGGCTGATGCGTGTGGTGGAAGAAGCGTATAAAAAATTTGACACCTATCGAAAAGTAGAAGGCGAAAAGTTGGCCAGTGAGTTTGATTTGCGAATCAAATTGATCCGTCAAACGCGCGAGGCATTGCAGGAGCCCATCAAAATGCGAAACGATAAGGTGCGCGAGAAACTGCGCAACAATCTGGAAGAGCTCATACCCGTGGATAAGGTGGATCAAAATCGGTTCGAACAGGAACTGATCTATTACTTAGAGCGTCTGGATATTTCGGAGGAAAACCAACGATTGGAGACCAATTGCCAGCATTTCGAAGAAGAACTCCACGGTGAGGCAAGTGGCAAAAAGCTTGGGTTCATTTCGCAAGAGGTAGGCCGCGAAATAAATACCATTGGAAGCAAGGCCAATGACGCAGAAATGCAACGCATGGTCGTGGTGATGAAAGATGAGTTGGAAAAGATTAAAGAGCAGATCAATAATGTGTTATAAAACCTTACGCGTACATTTGCATTCATGAACCAACAAGGTAAAGCCATAATTTTTTCAGCGCCCAGCGGGGCGGGCAAAACAACGCTGGTTCATCATCTGCTCAACAATACCGATTTGCAGTTGGCCTTTTCCATTTCGGCTACAACCCGTCCAAAAAGATCCCACGAGGTGGATGGCAAAGATTATTATTTTTTGCAGCCGGCCGAGTTTCTCACGCGCGCCAAAAATGGAGAGTTCTTGGAATGGGAGGAAGTGTATGAAAACCAATATTACGGAACCTTGCGTTCGGAAATGGACCGCATTTGGTCATTGGGAAAACACGTCATCTTCGATGTGGATGTGGTTGGTGGACTCAATCTGAAGAAGATATTTGGCGAAAATGCGCTCGCCATTTTTGTGGAGCCACCAAGTTTGGAAGCCTTGCAATTTCGACTCCGTCACCGCAGCACAGAGACTCCAGAAAAAATTGCAATGCGCATTGCAAAAGCGCAATCCGAAATGGCCTACGCGCCCAAGTTCGATACAATTATTGTCAATGATATTCTAGAAGACGCCCTGATTCAATCTGAATTGAGGGTAACTGCCTTTTTGAACAAACCATGAAAGTTGGACTCTATTTCGGTTCGTTTAATCCCCCGCACTGGGGACACGTTGTTGTGGCGCAGTATGCTTTGGAACTGATTGGGCTGGATGAGGTTTGGTTTGTCGTGAGTCCGAACAACCCCCACAAGGATCCCGCTGTACTGATGGATGTTGTGCATCGTGTGAACATGACAGCTCTCGCTCTTTATGATTATCCCAGACTAAAGGTCGATACCACCGAATTGGAATTGTCCGTGCCAAGCTATACCTGCCAAACGCTTATTGAACTCCAAGCCAAGTACCCCAAAAACGAATGGCATTTGATCATGGGCGAAGACAATTTATCCCGTTTTCATGAGTGGCGAAATGTGGAATACCTCAAAAAGAATTTGCAAATCTGGGTATATCCGCGTCTTGGCGCTCACCCAGCAAGTCCCGACCCTGGATTGAAGTACGAAGTCTTTAATGCGCCCCGCATTGAAATCAGCAGCACTGAAGTGCGAAGCCGCCTCGCACAAGGGTTGCCCGTGGATTTTTTGGTGGGAAAAGACGTAGCGGCTTATCTAGCCGACCTGAATCAATGATGTCCAAATGAAGCATTGAAGCGCTCGCTAAACAAGGTTTCTTCCCAAAAGCTTGTTTTGGCATGATGGTTGAAAAGGGGGGTAAACGTACCCAATATGGTACTCCAAGTACAAAGAAGTTCAACCATTAAAGCATCAAGCCATGAACGAGTTAAAAAACAAATATTTTGCGATGAAGCAACAAGCCATTGAGAACATGCAACACGGCAATATCAATTCTTATTTGGCAAAATTGATTGACCTCAACGATTTACGTCTGCAAATGGTTCAAATCAGTAGCAACCATTAGTAGACCGGATGAGATGATTAAAAAAGAGCAACAAACCCACCGCATGGTGAAAGTTTAAAACCTCGACGATTTGTCGGGGTTTTTTTATGCGATCAGCTCATACGCAAAAAAAGACCTATGTTTTTAGCATTTCGAGCCTAAGCAATTGGATGTCAAATAATTATTTTTTCGAAAATGGGTGTAACTTTCGTCCACTACGGGCGTCTTATGCTTGTTTGATACAACCTATTGCCTTTTCGAATGACTACCGCAGATTACAATACATGCGTGGACCTTTACTCCGATGGTTTGTATCGGTTTTTGATGAAAAACGTCAATGACCGCGACAAAGCCAAGGATTTGGTGCAAGAAACTTTTGCCAAGTTGTGGACCAAGGTGGAGGAAGTGGCCTTCGATAAAGCAAAGAGCTACATCTTTACTGCAGGGTATCACACCATGATTGATCAGATCCGAAAAGAAAAACGGCATCGCGATTACAATCATCATGAAATGCACGTTGGAACCGGGAGCACTTCCAGGCAGTACAGCGATTTGAACGAGATCTTGCATGAAGCATTGGATCGATTGCCGCCGGTCCAAAAAAGCGTTATCATGTTGCGCGATTACGAAGGATACAGTTATGAAGAAATCGAGAAGATTACGGGGCTGAACGAATCGCAAGTCAAGGTGTACATTTATCGTGGACGCCTAGCACTGAAGGAGTATTTGGTTAAAATGGAATATGTGGTTTAGACAATAAAGAATGCAAATCAATAGCGAAAATTACGAAGTTTTTTTGGTGGATTATCTCGACGGTAATCTCTCTCCCGAGGTGCGCCTTGAGGTGGAGGCTTTTCTATTGATGCACCCCGAAATTCAAGCGGAGTGTGAGGATCTTTTTGGCTTTGTGCTGCCATCTGAGCATGTGTCTTTTGAGGATAAACAGGCTTTGAAAATCGAGTCTGACATCTCGCGCGCACAGGTCCTGATGCTCCGTGCCTTGGATGGCGATCTTAGCGATAGCGAAAAAGGAGAACTCGAAAAGTTATTGCAGGATCCTACACATGCGCGCTCATTCGGCCTTCTGAAGTCCACCGTTCTGCAGCCGCAACACTTTTCCTTTGACAATAAAACGGTGTTGCACATACCGAATCACTTGACCGCCGAACAAGAGCGCGAACTATCCGATACAGCGCGTTTTCCTGTTTTACAACCACTAGACCGAGAGCACTTTGACAAGTCCGACTTGTATTTTCCTGAATCTGCGGACCTGAATCAAGACGCATTTCTGGCTGCGGCTTTTGCAGAGGGCGATTTGGTGGGTAGCGATTTGCAAAAGGCGCAAAAGCGCATGGGCCAATCGCAGGTGTTTGCTCAGCACGTGGTTGCGCTCCGTCGCATGCGTCTTGTCGCACAGCCTTTGCTCATGCCCGACAAGGAGGATTTGAAGAAAAAGGAAGCAAAGGTGATTGCTTTTACTCCTGCTTTGCGCAGGGCAATGGCCATAGCAGCAGCATTTCTGATTGGAATTGGTATCTGGAGTCCTTGGGACAATCAAGAGCCGGATCACGGTGCTGTGGCGCTCATCGAAACCCCAAAGGAAGCTTCGGGTGCGATCGAAAATCAGCCAGTGAATGGTATGGCCCAAGCTACCGATACCCAAGATTCCAACGCTGTCGAGACCAAGAATCCGCGCATGCTTCCGAAAGGTACATGGTCCAATGGCGGGCTATCCCATGATGAGTTGGCTGAGCAAGTCCCTACCGAAGTGCAGAAGCCGGAACAAATTCAGCAAAAGCAGCCTGCCCAAGACGACATCAACCCGATGATCGTTGAAGAGGAGCCACAAATCGCTCAACAAGAGCCCAAACAAAACCCTGAAGCTCCTTATGTTCCCATTTCAAAGGACAACGCCTTGATGCCCGCAACGCCCGCGGCACCAGTGACCTTGTTGGCTTTCTTGGGTGATAAATTGGAACAGCGCATCGAACAAAGTCAAGTCTATTCCTTTTTGGATAAAAAGAAAAAGGAAATTTTTGACGCAGATGGCGATCAAGAACCCGTGCGTTACGAGCGTGTCAAAACACCTTCACTGATCAAACAAAAGTTGGTGCTATGGGGCATCGAATTTCAACGCACGAAGCGCAAATCGTAATTAGTTGCTTCGATCCAAGATCGCTGCTTCAAAAAGCATGGCCCGCAAC
>CANHSF010000108.1 GCA_947463065.1 Flavobacteriales bacterium
CGAACAGTTCGAATTCTTGAAATTGTTGGGTTCGCAGACCGACTTGAATACCCGCTTCAATGGTGTCAAAGGCCGCGGATTGACCAAGCAAAGCACGGATTTTGATGTTTTCCAAACGCTCTTGCGAGAACTGCAGGATCTCTTCGGCCATGCGTGTTTTTTCGTAACTCGACCACCACTGCCAATACAAGTCGTATGCAGTTAGGAGTAGCTCGTTGGTGAGTACCTCGCGCTCTTGAATAGAGTAATCCATGTACCCATCTGCTATGCGCCTTGCGGCCCGTCGTTCGTCCATGACTAGTCCTTGCAAGAGCGGAAGACTCATGCCCAGGGTCATCAGACCTTGATCGCTGGTGGTTTGGCTGGGATCGAGGTAGGTACCGTTGTTGAGGTCGTAACCGCCTTTGAACTCCAACGCAAAGGGAGTGGGGTATTTGAGTTGAGCACCTGTCAGACTGTAATAATTTTTGCCTTTATAAAATTTGGATGCGCTATTGGCTTCAAGTTTTGGATCGAAGCCACCTTTGGCGCGCAGCATGTTTGCTTCTCCGCGATCAACGGCCAATCCGGCTTGTTTGATCAGGGGATGAAAACGCAGCACAGCGCTTTGGTACTCCTGAAAGAGCAGCGTATCCTGGCCCACAAAGGACAGTGGCATCAAGCACATTAGACAGAGTATTCGGATGATCATTTTTTCTCTTCTTTGGTCGTCGCTGTCGATGGTTTGTAAAAGTCGGGTGGGAAGCCGTTGATTTGTCGCCACAATTCATACCCAATGGGGACGTCGTTGAGAAGGGCAATACCGTGCGCACCTCCACCGACGCGCAAGCCAGTAGGCCAAGGTTCCTCGTCCGTGTCGGGGGCCACCAAAATCCTGAATTTCCCGTTGGTGCTGATGTTGTTGTCGATGGCGACTACTTTTCCTCCGAATGTACCGAACGAAATGCCGGGCCAACCGCTGAAGAAAAACGAGGGCCATCCATCAAAGATAAAGCGCACTTTTTCGTTCACTTGCATCAGCGGTAAATCCATTGGAGTTACATACATCTCCACGGCAAGATCACTGAGCAATGGCATAATGGTCACAATTTCTTGGCCTTCCTTGATGGTTTCGCCAATACCGGTGATTTGTGCTTTGGTGATGTATCCATCTTGTGGAGCCAAAATAAAATACAAACCGGTACGTGCATTGTAGTTGGCGTAAGCGTTTTGCAATTTGGTCACCTGCGCTTCGGTATCGTACATGGCACTGAGGGCGCTGAATTTGTCGCTCTCGCTTTTGTTGATTTTCTCCTGATAGTCCATGGAGATTGAACCCAGTTCGGTTCGGGCATTGACACTTTCCTGGCGCGACATGGTGTATTTGTTTTCCCAGTCCAGTGCTTTGGCGCGGGCATTTTGAACGGTAACCTCACGTTGTTCTAGATCGGTTTCGCTGATCAATCCTTTTTTGAACAACTCCTCAAAACGCTTGAACTGTTCTTCAGCAATCGACAAGTTGCGTTTGGCCACCACCCACTCGTTGCTGTCCTGGGTAATTTTGATTCGCAATTGCTGAATTTTAATTTTCTGTTGACTGAGCTTGAGCGACAAATTTTGGTTCAATGCATCGATCTGATTGTCCAAGGCCGAAACTTTGGACATGTAACTATCCACCGATGATTCTTTCTGTGCGATTTGATTCTGCACATTGTTCAAGAGCTGTGGGTCAAAGTATTCGTCTTTCACCTCCGTAATGTGCAAGATGGTATCTCCTTTGCGCACAATTTGCCCCTCGCTCACGTACCATTTCTCGATTCGTCCCGCAATCACACTTTGGATGGCTTGTGGTCGGTTCGAGGGTTGCAGAGAGGTCAATTGTCCCGACCCGCGAATGTTTTGGGTCCACGGCAAGAACAGGACAGCCGAGAGCGAAATGGCCACCCCAATGAGCCAACGTTTGGTGGTATGGCGGTTCGTGATATCGTAAACCTTGTCGAAAGACGAGAACCCGAGTTTCTTGGCTTTATCGGGTATGGGTTGTTTGTTCTCGTAGATCATTTGTTTTGCGATTTTAAAGTGAGTTGACCATTGGACAATACATAGGTTTTATTGCAGCGCGAAGCAATGGTCTCGTCATTGCTAATCAATATGGTGGTAATGTTCTTGCAATGTGCAAATACCAAATTGTAGAAGAACTGACGTTCCTCTTGGCTTTGCATTAAAGGCGAATCCTCGACCAACAGCATGCCCGGGTGTCCGGCAAAGCTTCGAGCGAGCATCAATCGGCGTCGGATGTGGCCTGCCAATCCCAAGCCTTCGGGTTGTATCGGCGTGTCCATGCCGTGGGTGAGGGTTCTGAACCACTCTTTCAATTGTACCTGTTCCAAAGCGAACATGGCGCGCTCCGTGGTGATGCCTGCACGTCCGCAGGTGATGTTTTCGAGCAGTGTTCCAGCGAACAGATCGTTTTCGGTAAAATTTTCTCCAAGCACCGCGCGCAGTTGCGGCAGCTTAAGTGCATTGATGGAAAGATCGTTGTAGGCGATGCTTCCTCCAAAATCTTCGTAGTAGCCAGAGAGTAAGCGCACCAAAGTGGTTTTGCCTGATCCGTCGTCGCCTTGAATGCAAATGGTTTCGCCGGGCGTGACGTGCAAGTTCAAGTTGCTGAGCAAGGGTTTGCGGTCGTCTTTGAATTGGAAGGTCAAGTTGCTGACATCCAAACGCAGTCCGTTTTGATCTTGTCCGGGAAGGTCTTGGCCGCCCTCGCGTTCCAATGGCATGTCCAATGCGTCTCCAACTTTTCCAATGGAGGTCAACACATCATACACCGTGCTCATGCTGAGGATGATCTTTTCAATCGAGTTGATCAACATGAGAATGATAATTTCTGCAGCAACAAATTGACCGATGTTGATGAGGTTGCCAATCACCAGAACGCTACCGAGAATGATGAGCGCTGCAGCGAGGACAAATTTGAATATGATCAATGTCTTGTACTGGTTCATGAGTACATGATAGTGCGCGTTGCGGGCTTTGAGGTAGGACTCGGTGAGTTCATTGGTGCGTTCAATGGGAAGCTTGCTGTCGCCGGCCAGTTTGAACGTGCGCATCGAGCGCCCCACTTCTTGCAACCAATAGGCAATCTTGTACTTGTATTTGCTTTCGTACATGCTGGTTTGCAAACCTTTTGGTCCGGAATATTTGAAGAAGATAATCATTGCAATACCCAGCAAAACAGCGAACAAAAGGAAAGCGGGATGGTATAGTGTCAGCACCAAAATTCCAAATACCACTTGAATGATGGCGGTAGAGAAATCGATCAAGATTTTGGAAACCCCTTTCTGAATGGTTGCTACCTCGAAGAAACGGTTGAGGATTTCGGGCATATACAACAAACCGTTTTTTTGGAGGGAGAGGCGAGGTAGACGTTCGGCAAATTCAAATGCGGTATTCACAAACAAACGTTGTTCGATGGTCTCTGTGACGGTGAGTTGCTTGAGCTGCAGAAAGCCACCGACGGCGATGCCGGCCAGCACCATACCGACCAATACATACCACGAAGTGCTCAATTCACCAGCTTGGATAAAAGTGATAATGGCCTGAATTCCCAGCGGCAAGGACAAGGCCACGAGGCCATGAAAAATGCCGAAGGTGTAGATGCTTCTCACCTCTTGGCGCTCCGCTTGTAGCAGAATGAGAAAACGTTTCCAGGATGAATGGCTGTTCATTTTTTGTGCGATTGTGGTGTAAATATTTGGTGAATGAACGAATACAATTGTTGTTCTTTAGAAGTCACATCGGTGAGGTGAGGCGTATGCAATTGCAGATACATTTGGTGGTGTACGCTCTCGATTATGGCCGTAGCCAATGCCTCGGGATGCTTGCAGTACCGGTGGCTCTTTTGCAGGATGAGTGACATTCTTTTCAGGAGGTGCATGTAAGAGCTGGTATAGGCCATTTTTTCGGACTTGTTCAGCTCCAACGGCAGAAAGGTAGTAAATCCTGAGGTGATTACCATACGTTGCAGTTTGGCTTCGTTGATGTGGCTGCTCTCGATGTCGTCTTCCACCCATCGACAAAGCTCGCGAAGGGCTTTTTCAAAACGCAGAATGTCTTGGTCGATATTGGCGGTCGCAAAAGCAAGTCGCCATTCCATTTGACTCCAATGGTAACTGGCCAAGTAGGTAGCCAGTTGGTGTTTGTTCTGAAAATACCGGTAAATGGTGCTCTCGGTCGAGGGCAGTTGTTGCGCCAATTTTTTGAACGTGAACTGGTCCAATCCCTTATCGGCAATCATTTCGACCGATTGCCGTATGATTTCCTGGCCAATGGCCGATGACATAGGGTCTTTGGTGTAAAGCCCTTTATCAAATACCAGTGAAACATGCGATCGTAGTGTGTCCATGACGATGTAATTCAAACAATGGGAGTAAAACCATTACTCTGCAAATATGTTCAATTACACTCAAATTTGATAGTATTACTATCGAATTTAAGATTTTTTTACAAATTGTAGTACATCCGCACGCCCTTTCTTCCTGCCTCCACCAAGCGCTCCTTTTGTGCGGTACTCAGCCGTTTCACTTTGGGGCCAATTTGTGCATCCGATATGGATATCGTGCGCTGCCAGTCTTCGGTCGTCAAGTAGGCGCGATTGAGGTTTTCTTTGGTGATGTAGTACAGCGATTTCATCAGATCGCCCGTGCTTTCGATGTGCTGGTAACAGAGTTGTTTGTCGCCTTGATCGCGGGCAATTTGTTCGTCCGAGTCGATCCGCAGCCCCAATGTTTTGGCCGGCACGCGCTGTCCTTGCGGGCCGATGCTGTCGAAATGAGCGATACAAAAATTGGCGGTAAATCCTCCGTCCAAACACAAATGCAAGTCGGGAGTGAGTTGTTGGGTTTGCACCATTAGTCCGTTTTGGTCGATGATCACAGGCTCAAAATAAAACGGCACCGCCATGCTCGCCCGAACGGCATCTACAATACGCATGTTGGGGAATGTGGAGGCACTGAACATCAAGGTGGATTGGTGATTCATGCTGGTTGCTGCCACCACCAGGGATTTGAATTTGGGGTCGCGGTTGGCGCGTTCGGCCAGCTGTAAAAATGTAATATGCGCTGAACCTGCCTTTTGCGCAATCAAGGTTTCCAACCACTTTAAGAATGCGTCGCCTTTGTACCAGCCCAATTTTTTCTTCAACCGGTAAAATCCGCCAATGGCTCGACCGCCTCCGTCATTGAACTTTTGAAAATCCGTATCTCCGATGAGGTCATAAATCTCGCTAGGCGTGTACCCGACCGCAAAAAGTGCAGCCGTGATAGCACCACTGCTTGTTCCTGCCACTGCGCGCACGTGTGGGGTAACTCCGCGTTCTTCCAATTCCATCAATGCACCACAATACGCTATGCCACGAATGCCAGCGCCTTCGAAAACGAGGTAATCGACGGGCTCGGGTTGTTGAGCACGGAGGCTGCCGACAAGAAGAAGGAAGAGCGAGAGAATAGTGTTGTGTTTCATGCTTCAAAGGTAAGGTCTCGTTTCGAAATCAAAAAGAGTTTGCATCGCCATTGAGGGCCTGAATGCGCGCCCATGCCAAGCGTCGCACTGTGCGATGTCATCAACCTGTTGTATTATTGCGCTCATGCAAAATGTTTCCAATCGTCCGTTGATCGAAGTGGTCGCCACTTCTCTCGAATCATGTCTGGCTGCTGCTCAAGGCGGTGCAGGTCGCATCGAATTGTGTGCGGCACTGTCTACGGCTGGCATTACCCCAACGCCTGCTTTGTTGCGTGCGGTCAAAGCGCATGTGCAAATTCCTGTCGCGGTCATGATTCGCCCACGCGAAGGGGATTTTATCTATAGTCCGAGCGACGTGGGCTTGATGGAGGCTGAAATTGAAATGGTGCGTGAAGCGGGCGCCGATGCCATCGTATTTGGGGTATTGGACAACAACGACTGCATCGATCAAAAGACGCTCAAGCATTTGATGAATAGGGCAGGTGATCTTCCCGTGGTTTTTCATCGGGCTTTTGACCTTACTCCGGATTTGTCGGAGTCACTCGAAATCCTCATTGATCACGGCTGCGTGCGTGTTTTGACCAGCGGTGGAGCTCCCAATGGAAACGCGGGCAAAGCGCAGTTGTTTGCCTTGGCCGATCAAGCGCAAGGTCGCATCGAAATCATGCCCGGCGGCGGACTGCGCGAAGAGACGTTTGAAGAAGTCTGGCATCCGTTGATCACCAATTACCATCTCAGTGGTCGTGCTGAAGTCAAAAGCGCCAGTCATGCCACTTTGTTTGAAATGAACCGCATGGAAACCGATGCACAGATTATCGCACGTGTTGTGGACAAGGTGCATCGTTTTTTTGGGATTGCCTAGTTATTGTCCCAGCAGCGCACGCAATCGCTGGAGCTCGGCATCGAAGAAGGGATCACGCACCGCTTGGCGAATGAATTGTTTTTCGCTGTTGGTCAAATGCCAACTGAGTGAAACATGCGAATCTTTATCCTGATTCAACTGGAAGGTGATGAGTTCGATTTTGTCATTGAAGGTGCCTTGCAGGTAATGCAACATCTGCTCACAATTGTAATCGTGGGTCTTGGTGAGATTGCCGTAAATCCCGCCAATGGGGCCACTGATGGTATTGGTGATGTTGACGTGGTGTTCGCGTAGATCTTTGTTTTTGGGCAAATCTCGAACTTGAACGACGATGACGCCCGAGGTATTCGCATTGATCCAATCTTCGAAAACAGAGATGAACTGCAAGGTGGTTTTCCAACCAAAATTATCGCGTATACCTGCATCCAATAACTCGATACTGGGCTCGGTGGGCAGGGTGGTAGATGGCAGCACATAAGGGAAAGTGGCATTCATGCGCAGGGCACTGATGAATTGTAGATTACCGGCATCATGGCCATCGAAAATTTTGGCAAATTCCAAGTCTTCGGGTAAGGGATTGGAGGCGCCATTGAGGTGAAACGCTTGCGTAAGATATGCGATGGGCTGAGCTGCAATGAGCATACGTCGACCATCTTTGAGTATAGTCGGCGACAACACCATCATGGGCATATCTGCGTTTTTTTCCATGGCGGAATAATCGCGCAGCCTGCGGTCAAAAATATGTTGCGTGTTGCTGCGCAGTTGTTCTTCAAAAGCATAACCGCGGTCCTTGGTATAGGTGTAAGCACCGTCGTTGAATTGATGGTAACGAATGAAACAATCGTTGGTGGCCATGGACAAGAGAATGGGGTTGAGCAAGTCTCTCGCCATCCGTTCGGCATGCAGGGTATCGTACAATCGGACGGCCTCACCGTGATCTTGGCGGTATTTTAATTCACGCAAATAGGCTGCTCCGAGCATTCCACCGCTGGCGCCGGTCATCAGTACCGTGTGATCCATCAGGGCGCCGTTGCACAAGCTGTCGGCATGCATTAGCGCGCGCATGGTCCAATAGGCCGAACGGCTGCCACCTCCGCTGTGGTTGAGGATCACCAATTTGGGTTTTTCCACGCCCACGGGCTGTTTGCTTTTCCAGTTTTCCAACATCTCGAGCCCCGAGGCATAGTCTGCACGAATTTGATCGGGCGTGGGTTTGAATTGCGACACATCATACGTTACGGGCCGCGCGTCGTAGTTGATACCAATGGCGTGACTTTCGATTTTGATCCATTGCAAATCGCTATAGAAAAAATTGACGGCAATCAGCAAAATCGCAAACAAAGTGATGGTCCAGCCTTTGAGCCACGAGTGAAACGCACTGACCAGCATCAAAACAATGGTGAAAAAAAGGACGAGGCTGGCAGCTGCTGGAATCACAAACAAGGCGTAACTGCTGAGGGAGCCGATAACAAGGAAAGAAATGATAAGGACAATTTCAAAGTAGGTGGCATTGATGTGGTTTTGTGCGAAAACGCGTTCGAGTACGTCGGGGCTGTAATGCGCACTGTCGCGAGCGAGGCTAATGCGACGATACGATGCGATATAGGTTTCCACATGGCGTTTGATGCCACCGCGGCGCCAACGCCACCAACGGCCGCCAGAGAACACTGGATTGGCACCCACCTTGGATTCGTCGGGAATTTCAGCAGATCCAAAAGCGGTGGCGTCTTTGTTGGTGAATGAAAAATAGAAATAGTCGAGCAATTGAAAAATGGTGAGCCCGCCTATAAATCCCAACAGGTTCCATGCAATTTGGGAAGGTGTAAAGAGCTCGCGGTTGTGCTGAAACGCAGCGCTTTCAATCAAATAACAGATCACAAATGCCAGCGGCAATAAACTGTTGTTGAGCGAGAATTTGTGAAACGGACGACTCAGGGTGGCGATGAAAGGAAACCGATACCCGTGCATGATGTACACGTACAAATTATATCCCGTGATGAAACCGCCAATCGCGAATCCCAAAATGCCGAAAGACAAAAAGCTGTTTTTCCCCATGTACTCGGGAACCAAAAATTGCTGAGGGACACCAAAGTTTTTCGCAAAGACCCCAGTGACAATGCTGAACAATAAGGCCCAAATCAGAATCAGGAATTGATTTTTTTTGATCAATAGCATAAACAATTGGATGGGGAAGAAGTAGATGATTCTTCGAACCCAAACAGATGTTGTATTGCTTTTTGATTCAGCCATAGAGATGCAAGAATGCAGTGGATCGCGGGTGTGCCGATCGCCTTACGAATGTATACGCACGGACACCATTTTGGTGTCGTTTCCAAAGGTTTTTTCCAAGTCGCTCGACACATCGGGTACAAACACGGTGAGAAATACCCGAATGCCCTACCTTTGCGGCGCAAGTCCTGCAATCATGGCCATCGAAATTAAAAATAAAAAAGCGGAATACCGTTATTTTTTGCTCGAAGAATTCGTGGCAGGCATGGTGCTTTTGGGATCTGAAATCAAAAGCTTACGTGCGGGCAAAGCCAATATGTCCGATGCCTATTGCAAAATCCATCGCGGTGAGCTCTTTCTCTACAATTTGCACATTTCGCCTTACGAGAATGCGGGTTATGCCAAACACGAAGAGCGTCGCGTGCGCAAATTGTTGTTGACCAAAACCGAGTTGCGTCGTTTTGATCGCAAGCTCAAAGATGCCGGAATTACGGTTGTTCCTACGCTTTTGTTTATCAGCGAAAAGGGCCATGCCAAGGTTAAAATCGCGTTGGCTAAGGGTAAAAATGTCGGCGATAAGCGCATGGATGGCAAAATCAAAGATCTCAAGCGCGAGGCTGAGCGTTTTGGCCATTGAGCCAAATGGACACGGTCTGTCAAAAGGCTTCTCCCACTGAAATATAAAAAAGAGGTTTGCCTTGCCCCACTGCCATATCCAATCGCAGCGTGGTGCGCGACGCGGGATTCCAAAAATAGCGCAACCCTAAACCTCCGGCCAGATGCCAGCCGGGTTGAGGAAGATCGAATTGCGCATTGTTCATGTAGGCAGCACTTCCAAACAGGGCTATTGCAAACAAGCGGTGAATGCGGATGCGGTCCTCGATTTGATAAAGCAGAAGATGTTGATCGCGGTAGCGGCCCTCGTAATAGCCGCGCATTCGTTTTAGACTGCCAATTTGCGCAAGCTGTGGATAAGGCGCATTTCCGCGTATAAAGTCCCCAAACAACATGGTGGCGAGCACTTGCCGTTGACCAATGGGGCGAAAGCGCCGCGCATCGAACCGATACCGGAGGTAATTGTAGTCACTGCCCCAATGCGCGCGCTGATCGTGCAGGACGAGTTCGAGGTAATGACCTTTTTCGGGGTAATACACATGATCTCGGTTATCGACGAGCAGGTTGATGCCAGGGCCGCTGGTGGTATGCTGCTCGCTCCCCGCAATGGCGCCTTCGGCAAGCAAACCGTTGGCAGTAGACTCGGTTACGCGGTACTGTTCATACCACCAACGGCCACCAATGTAGAGATGCGGATCCACTTTTTTGAGGTATTGTGCACGGGCTCTGTATATCATGGCTTCAAACCGCTCGTTGGTCTGTGTTTCGGGCACGTGACCGACTCCAAAAAATCGGAGTTTGCTTTTTTGGGCACTGATCTCACCGGTAATTTGATGGGTTCGTCCGCTGAAATAGAGGTCATAAGGCAATGCAACGACCCATTGTCCATTGGCGGTAATGCCGCAGGTGAGTTGGGCAGTAGAGAAGGGCGTGAGCGAGTCGGGAGCGGTTTTGAATTGAACAATTCCGCTCAATCCTCCGCCAAATCCCGTTTCGGGCGTGTATCCCAACAAGGGGACGATGAGTTTTTTGATTTTAATCCCGGAAGAATCGCTTTGTGCGATGCAACATACCTGCATCAGTGCAATGAACACGATGACCGCAAATCGCTTATGAATGGCAGGTTTAGTAAGCATCCGAATCTTCAAATATACACATGTTAGCACCACAATGGCGGCTGCAAATCAATACTATTTGAGAAGCGCTGTGGCAACTATCTTTACCGCCAAATCAAATGTGCAGGCATGGTTATTTTCAGTTACCTTATCAACTTCATTCGGATTCTGCTAATATTCTGCTGGACGGCGTGCTGTGCTATAATCGGCATTGTATTGATGTTGATCCTGTGGAATGGCAGCAAAGTGCATTACATCACCGGATATTATTTCTACGCACCGGGCACTTTGTTTTTGGCAGGAGTGAAGGTCAAAGTCACGGGGTTGGAGCATCTGCGCCGCGATGTGCCGCACATATTTGTATCGAATCACGCTTCGCATTTGGACGTGGTGTGCATTGCTCGGGTCATACCCATAGGGTTGTTTTTTATTGCCAAGAAGGAATTGGCCAAAGTGCCATTTTTGGGGCAATACATGTGGGTGATCGGGCACATTTTTGTAGATCGCAAAAACAAGGACAGGGCATTGGAATC
>CANHSF010000109.1 GCA_947463065.1 Flavobacteriales bacterium
TCTGCCCAATGAGGGCAATGCTCCCATGTTTATCGATAGCATTATTGCCGAGTGCGGATGCACGACGCCGGAATTGGATTTATCCAAGGTCTTGCCGGGGGAAAAGGCTCAACTCGAGGTCACCTTCGACCCATTTGGTAAAAAAGGGCATGCCACCAAGAGTGTTACCATTTACATCCGGGGCATGGAACCTCGGAGAATTACGCTGGAAGCAGATATCGAAAAGTAACAACTGAAATCTCCAATAGCAAGGTATTGGCAAGCGAGCATGCGCTGTTGATGAAGTGTGTAGAGCGAGCTTTCGACTCAATCCACAATGGTAATGATTTGGCGCGAAGTGGTAATGTTGCCGCAGGGATCCGATGTGGTCCACGTGCGTATGATGCGATGAGGCTCTATTTTTTCTTCAAATTGGACTTCGCAGATGGATCCGCTGTTGTCGCGGGCGTCAACGGGATAGGCTACCGGTATCTGATGGGCTTTTGCAGTGATGTCTTTGGGTACGCCAATCAAATCGGGCGGCATGATGTCAGTGATATGTACGGTCTGTGTGGCTTGGGCCTTGGCTCCTGTTTTGTCTTCAAAATGAAAGGTGCGTACCAACGTACCCAAGCATCCTCCGCTGAATATTTCCTCTTCCAGTCGGACAACAAGTCCTCCAAATGCAGACTCGGCTTGAACGGGCGGCAATTCCATCAATGCCTCCACATCGCAAGTTATTTCCAACGGATATTTCTGAACCGTGATTTGCGCAACTGTTCGTGAAGCGCAAAAGAGAGCGGCGAGTACCGCAGCGGTACGCAGGCCTTTTATTTGCCAATAGCAGCTATGGGAAAACGTGTGGGTGTTGAATGCGCAGGGTGACGTGGTCATAACAAAGTGCTGTGTCTACGAAAGGTACACAAAAACGTTGCCGTGTAAATTAAAAAAAGCTTCTGCCAAGACAGAAGCTTTTTTGCTTTTTTAGTTCATCCGTTTCACGCGTATGCTCAATTCATCATGCAATGCTGTTCGCTTGCTCAAATGCAACCCGAGGAATGGATGTCATGCTTTATTTTGCGATGAGTTCGAAATCCATTTGGATGTCGTTGCTCAATACCTTCTCTTTTACAGGCATTGCGAATTTTGCACCATACTTCGTACGGTCAAAAGTTACAGTTCCTGTGATCTTAACGTTGGTGCCTTCTGCAGCAACGGTCAAGTTTTCGATGGTTTCTTCTTGGGTTACGCCACGCAAAGTCAAATTGCCCTTGCCTGTTGCACCGTTTACACTGGTGATGGCAAATGTTGCAGTCGGATTGTTGGCCACATCAAAGAAGTCGGGTGAACTCAAATGTCCGATCAAACCTTCTTTGGAGTGATCTCCTGTTGCGTCGTAAGCGGCATCCAAAGGTGTGATTGAAGCCATGTTCACGGTTACTTCACCGTTGACAATTTTGCCATCCTTCAAATTCACTTTACCGGAGTTGATAGCGATGGATCCGTTGTGGGAGTACAATCCCAACATTTCTCCTTTCCACAAAAGTTTGCTGGCTGCTGCATCCAAAGTTAAAGCTGCATCTCCTTTGAGCGCGCTTGCTGTAGCATCTGCTGCTGGGGCGGCTGGTTTTGTGGATTCGCCTCCGCATGAGGACAATGAAATGGCAACTACTGAGGCCAAAAAGAATAATTTTCTCATTTGTTTTATTTTTGTATGTCCGCAAATATTTATTTTAATTTGATTTGTAAGCATTGATTTATGTCAATGCAGTCTTTAAGCGCCCAAGGTCTTGATGTGCATCAATGCGCAAATGGATTCGAAAATCGGGGGGCGCTCAACAAGGTGGAGTCGGTGAGTGTGGCCAAAAAGGCGATCAGTGCTTGTTTGTCGATTTCGCTGAGACCGAGTTGATACGGCGTCCCGCCCACGGTCAATTCTTGCGTCACACGATCGTCCAGATAGGGTTGTGCCACCACGCCATGGTCGTAATGGTTGATCACATCCAGCAATGTCTCGAAACGCCCATCGTGCATGTAAGGTCCACTGACGGTGACGTTGCGAAGCGATGGCACTTTGAATTTGCCTTTGTCTGCTTCATTTCCCGTCACAGCATACAATCCCAAATCTTGGTGTGGGTATTCGAGCCCGTTGTTCATGGCTTGTGGGGTGTAAAAATTGCCGGTCATGTGGCATTGATTGCAACGGGTAATATTGTTGAAAAACAGTGCTTTTCCGGCCAATTCTTCTGCGCTGTAGTTCGCGAAGTCGTTGGTCACTCCAATGTCGTACTTGCTTTGGGTGCTGACAATGGACCGAATGAATTGAGCAAGTGCACGGGCAACGCGATCGGCGTTGATTTCGGACGTGCCAAAGGCATCTTCGAAGAGCGTTGGATAGAATGCGGTGGACTCCAGACGAGGAATCAATTCGTCCAACGACAAGCCCATTTCAATGGGATCGGCAATGGGCATCAGCACTTGTTCTTCCAAGGTACTGGCACGCAAATCCCAAAATTGCCGCCGGTTATAACGCAGATTGATCAGATGTGAAGCATTGCGATGGGTCCGCTGGCCATGAAGCCCGCGACTTGTTGCTTCAGATACCGTGAAGCTTTTCGACTGTTCGTGGCAGTGGGCGCAACTGATGGTGTAGTTGGACGAAAGGCGGGTATCATAGAACAAAACACGGCCCAACGCGGCACCTGCATTGGTCACTGGATTGTCTTCGGGTGTGGCCTCAAAAAATTGGATGCCCGGATTGGCATACGCCAAGCCCATATCGGGATAACTGTAATCGTATGCGGGCAAAGGCAACGTCAATGCAGGCAAGCTTTGCTCGGATCCAGATGGCTCTTTTGTGCATCCCGTGATGGCCCACAACACAATCAGAATTAGAAAGGCTAAGGTTTTTGGCATTGCCACGAAGTTAATCGGCTTTGTGACAGATGGTTTTTGAACTTTATCCCCATTGTTGTAAGCCCATATCAAAAAAAAGGGCCGCTTCAGCGGCCCTTGTGGGATAATCCAAGTTTTTACTTGCTCAGTACTTTCGGACTGGCGGCCATGATTTCTTCGCTCGCCGACTCTTTGAATTTCTCAAAGTTCTTTACGAATTTCTCAGCCAATTCATTGGCCTTGGCATCATAAGCCGATGCATCTTTCCACGTGTTGCGTGGATTTAAAATTTCAGATGGAACATCAGGGCAACTTGTAGGCATCGCTAGTCCGAAAACCTCGTGGGTCTCATAGGATACCTGATCCAAAGCTCCTTCAAGCGCTGCAGTAATCATGGCGCGGGTGTACTTCAGTTTCATGCGCTCGCCAGTACCATAGGCACCGCCGCTCCAACCGGTATTGATCAACCAAACCTGTGCGCCACTTTCGGCCAATTTGCGGCCCAACATATCGGCGTATTTGGTGGGATGCAATGGCAAAAATGGAGCTCCAAAACACGCACTAAACGTAGTCGTAGGCTCGGTTACTCCTGCCTCAGTGCCTGCTACTTTGGCCGTGTAGCCGCTGATGAATTGATACATCGCTTGTCCAATCGACAATTTGCTGATCGGAGGCAATACACCAAAGGCATCGCAGGTCAAAAAGAATATGTTTTTCGGAATTCCTCCGACACTCGGCGTTACGGTGTTGGGTATGTGATGCAATGGATAACTCACGCGGGTGTTTTCTGTTTTGTGCGAGTCACTGTAATCCGGTGTTACTCCGTCGTCCTTGAATCCGATATTTTCGAGAATCGCTCCAAATTTGATGGCATCATAGATTTGTGGCTCTTTTTCTCGCGTCAAATCAATGGTCTTGGCATAACAACCGCCTTCAAAATTGAACACCGTGTCTTCTGTCCATCCGTGCTCGTCATCGCCAATCAGGCTTCTGTTGGGATCGCTCGACAAGGTGGTTTTGCCGGTGCCACTGAGTCCGAAGAATATCGCCGTGTCTCCTTTTGATCCAACGTTGGCCGAACAGTGCATGCTCAAAACATTTTTGTCTTGTGGCAAAACATAATTCAACACCGTAAAGATGCCCTTCTTAATTTCTCCTGTATAACCTGTGCCTCCGATGATGGCCATTTTTTTTGTGAAGTTGATCACCGCAAAGTTGTGTTGGCGAGTGCCATCCACATCCGGATCTGCCATAAACCCTGGCACACACACCACGTGCCATTCGGGCTGGAAATGCTCAATTTCTTCCTCTGTGGGACGTATGAACATGTTGTCGGCAAACATATTGCTCCAAGGGTATTCGGTAACAACCCGAACATTCATTCGGTAGCGGATGTCTGCGCACGCAAAAAGGTCGCGGACATACACTTCACGGCCGGTAAGATATCCGCGCATGCGATCAAAAAGGCGATCGAATTTTTCGGGATCAAAAGGCAGATTGAACTGTCCTCCCCACCATATCGTGTCTTTCGTGGTGGCATCGGCGACCATGAATTTGTCCTTCGGCGAACGGCCGGTGAATTCGCCTGTATCTATGGCCAAGGCTCCAGTGTCGGTCAATACGCCTTGACCGTTGGCCAGTGTTTCTTCTACCAATTCCGCTGGATGCAAGTTCCAATATGCGGTTGAGATGTTTTTCAGTCCTAAGTAATCGAGATTCGCTCCTTCTGGTCGTTTACCGATGTGTGTCATTATGCATTAAATGATTTGTTCGACTATATATTGAGATCGGATGGCGAAGATAAGAACCGAAGCGCTGGCGGATGGTGATTTTTGTCCTGCTTTTTCCACGATTTTTTCATGGGCTAGCGGTAAATTGTTTGTAATGTGGAAATTATGTCGAAGTCAGGGTGTTTTTTTTGCGGTGTACACCGCATCGACAGCTCCACGAAACCAATACCGTTCAAACCTCCTTTTCATGGTTTTATACCACCAACGCGCAGCGGGTTTGAATGGTGCTTTGGATGTTGCTTCCCCGAGGAAACTTTGTTTTGATAGGGCCGCTGATTGCTCGCTGGGACGCTAATCATTCCGTTTGCGTCGCGATTGTTAGCGAACGCATGGGATCTATTCCGGTGACGTTTTACCAGGTATTCGCTTTTTTTGTCTTTTATTTGTTGCGTTCAACTCAACAATACGATGTACAAAGTTTACTTGATCGGCTTGGCTATGGCAGTTCTTTCTGCTTGCGCCTCCGACTCCGCTCATGCCCCTGGCGCGCAGACCCCAGAAGCCGATTCAGCTAATTTGTCGGTGGATGAAAAAATTCAAGCTTCGCGAAAAAAGAAAGAAGGTCAGCTCAATCTATCCAGCGCAGTGCGTTTTGCAGCGTCCAAAAAGGAATACGCACGTTGGGGTGAAATGGCCATGATGTCCAAGTACGGAAAAGCTGCTCACAATCTTGGTTATTCCCTGCTTGCACCAACCAGCGAAATGTTGCTTTCCCTCGATCAGGGATTTCTCGAAATTCTTGGGGATGCGGATAACCAAGACTTGTTGGACGAGCTCATGGGCTACTATTTGGTGGTTGGAACCATCGACTACGCTGGGTTGCCGAAATACACGGAGGTGGAATTGGCCAACGGAAAAAAAATTAAAGTCGATGCAGCGCAACACAAAATTGGTGAGATTCAATTGGCGCCCATCGAATTCCCAACGAGCAATGGCCAGGTCATTCAAACCAGCAATATTCCTTATTTTCCCAATGCCGCTTTGGAAAAGCGATACATGGAGCGCAAACGTGGAAAATAATGGGGATTATACGTTGAAGCGGAAGTGCATCACATCGCCATCTTGAACAATGTATTCTTTGCCCTCAACACCCAGCTTGCCTGCTTCTTTGACCGCCGCCTCGCTTTTGTAGGTCACGTAGTCATCGTATTTGATCACCTCAGCACGGATGAATCCTTTCTCAAAATCGCTATGGATAACTCCTGCTGCTTTTGGCGCTGTGTCGCCTTTGTGGATGGTCCAAGCGCGCACCTCTTTTACACCGGCCGTGAAATAGGTCTGTAGATTCAACATATGATATGCGGCTTTGATCAACTTAGCAACTCCCGGTTCATCCAATCCCAAATCCTTCAAAAACATCTGCCGCTCCTCGTAAGTCTCCAACTCGGCAATGTCTGCTTCAATTGCTGCTCCAAGCACCAATATATCAGCTCCTTCTGCTGCCACCATTGCTTTTACGCGCTCACTGTGTGCATTGCCGGTGGCAACACTGCCTTCGTCCACGTTGCAGACATACAACACTTTTTTAGATGTCAAAAGTTGCAAATCGGCCATCAATTTTTCCTCATCTTCGTTGGCAGGAACTATAGTGCGTGCACTTTGGCCCTGCTCCAAGGCCTCCTTGATGCGGGTCATGAAGTCAAAATCTCGTTTCGCATCTTTGTCACCACTTTTTGCAGCGCGTTGAACCTTGGCCAAGCGCGATTCGATGCTCTCCAAATCCTTCAACTGCAATTCTATATCAATGATTTCTTTGTCGCGAATGGGATCGACACTTCCATCCACGTGCACCACATTGGGGTCGTCAAAACAACGCAGAACATGGATGATGGCATCTGTTTCGCGGATGTTGCCCAAAAATTTATTGCCCAATCCTTCGCCAGTGCTGGCTCCTTTGACCAAACCTGCGATGTCCACGATTTCGATCGTGGTTGGAATGACCTTTTCGGTCTTTACCAAATCGCGCAGCACATTCAATCGCTCATCTGGAACCGTGATTGTGCCTACGTTGGGCTCAATGGTGCAGAACGGAAAGTTCGCCGCCGTTGCTTTGGCGTTGCTTAAACAGTTGAAAAGGGTTGATTTACCTACATTCGGAAGACCAACAATACCACATTTTAATGCCATGATTTTTTTTTTGGGGAGCGCAAAAATACAATGAATCGGCTCTTTTTCTTCCATCATCGTCGTAAGCTGCTGATGGAAGTGTATAAAAATCCTAAAGCAAGCCTGCCGCTGCGATGAATTTACGCATTTTTGCGGCATGTGGAAATGGGTGATAGGAATCGCAGTCGCTGTTTTATTGGTGCCCTTGGATGGATTCACACAGCGCAACAAAAACTATGTGGACACAGTGATGCTGGTCAATGGACCCAAGCATATCGCTTCGCCGTTCAAAAAGAGAAAATTGGAACTGTCCTTCGACGCAAGACAAACACTAGTTAGCAGTCAAGGCGCCAGATTGGCGGGGCTTCGTTTGGGAATGGAATACCGAAGGGTCCATCGGTTCGGTATTGGTTTTTTGGTTTGAGCGAAGGGGTAGAGCTCAATAATCTGACCTCCATCGATCCCAACATATCGGATGTGGTTCTCAACCTCAATTACGCTACGATTTACTACGAAAGGGTGCTGTTTTTCAACCGCAAGTGGGAGTGGTTTTCGACCATTCATCTTGGGAATGGCACCATTTCCGGTCATTACCGTTTCGAAAACGAGGACGAATGGCGCACGCTGGATGAGCAGCAGGTGCGACCGCTGGAGGTGAGCACCTCGTTGTATTTCAACATCAATTGGTGGATCAGTATTGGCGGTGGTGGCGGATATCGGTACATGCGAAAAACACCTCCAGAAGCCAAGGCCATTTACAACTCGCCTGTGGCCATCTTGCGTCTGCGTGTACAGCTTCTCAAGCTATTGCGCGGGCATTTGAACCCCGAATTGCGGGATGTGTATTGATGTCATTTTGTTTTGCACAACGCATTCCGTTGTTCCATTTTGGTGTGCAAAAAAATGTATTTTCGCCCCATGTCAGATCAGGCCCGTATCCAGGAATTGGTGGTGCAACTCAACGAGCACAACCACCGCTATTATGTCCTCAACAATCCCACCATCAGCGACTATGCCTTTGATCAACTCTTGCAGGAGTTGCAAGCATTGGAACAGCAATATCCCCAATGGGCTTTGCCCAACTCACCAACCAAACGCGTCGGGGGGGATATCACCGATCGTTTCGAAAAAGTAAAGCACCAATATCCCATGCTCTCGCTGAGCAATACATACAGCAGAGAGGAAATCATGGAGTGGGAGAGCAGGGCAACGAAATTGCTTACCGGCTCCGGAGACCTGTTCTCCAATCATCTGCATGAATTTGCACTCGAATTGAAATACGATGGCTTAGCGATTTCGCTCAGTTACGAAAATGGTCAATTGGTGCGGGCCTTGACGCGTGGCGATGGCGAAGTGGGCGAGGACATCACGGTCAACGCGCGCACCATCCGATCCATTCCGCTTCAGTTGCGCGGCAATTTCCCCGAGCGTTTTGAAATTCGCGGCGAAGTGTTCATGCCCAAAGATGTCTTTGAGCGCATCAATGCGGAACGAAGCGAAGCGGGCGAGGAGTTGTATGCCAATCCGCGCAATACTGCCGCGGGTACGCTCAAGCAGCAGGATTCTGCTGAAGTAGCTAAGCGCGGCCTCGACTGTTTTCTGTATGCGGTTTTGGGCGACAACTTGCCTTTCAGTAGCCATGCAGATGCCATGCAAGCGGCTATGGATTGGGGGTTCAAAACGCCGCTGGCCTTTCCCCGTTATTTTGAAGTGACGCGTTCGGTGCAGGGCATCATGGATTTTATCGCACACTGGGATATTCAACGGCATCATTTGCCTTTTGATATCGATGGCATCGTGATCAAACTCAATACCTACAGCGATCAAAACGAATTGGGTCTCACCGCCAAAAGTCCTCGATGGGCGATTGCCTACAAGTTTAAGTCAGAGAGTGCAAGCACGCCCTTGCTCGACATGACCTACCAAGTCGGCAGAACAGGAGCCATTACGCCGGTGGCCCATTTGCAACCCGTTGTTTTGGCGGGCACAACCGTCAAACGGGCTTCGGTGCACAATGCCGATCAAATTCGAAAATTGGACTTGGCGATTGGCGATTGTGTTTTTGTTGAAAAGGGGGGCGAAATCATCCCCAAGATTACAGGCGTTGATCCGACTGCAGCAAATCCACATCGCGTTCCAATTGTTTTTATTGAGCATTGCCCCGAATGTGGTTCTGCCCTTGTCAGACAAGATGGAGAGGCGCAGCATTATTGCCCCAATGAAGACGGTTGCGCCCCGCAACGAATCGGCAAAATTGAACATTTTGTCAGTCGCAAAGCCATGAATATGGATGGACTCGGCTCCGAAACGGTCAGTGGCCTCTATGGCGCTGGTCTTTTGCCCAATTATGCGGCAATTTATTCGCTCAAACCGGAGCAGTTGATTGGCCTGGAATTGACCGTGGGCGCAGAGGACGATAGCAAAAAAAGATCGCTCCAGAAGAAGTCAGTAGACAATCTAATGGCTGGAATAGAGCAGAGCAAAGCGGTGCCTTTTGAACGTGTGCTCTTTGCCTTGGGCATCCGGTTCGTGGGCGAGACAGTGGCGAAAAAATTGGCCAAGGCGTTTGTGTCCATCGATGCCATCGCTCAGGCGAATATGGAAAGCTTATTGGCCGTTGACGAGGTCGGCGAAAAGATCGCAGCTTCGGTTTTGGCTTGGTTCGAGAGGCAGGAGCATCGGGATTGGATTGAACAACTGCGTGCCGCCGGTGTCCAGTTGGAGTTGGACGCCTCCCAACAACCTGCCGCCGAATCCAATGTTTTGGCAGGAAAAACGGTTGTTGTGAGCGGCGTTTTTGAACATTTTTCGAGAGACGGTATCAAAGCGAGTGTGGAGGCCAATGGAGGACAAATCGTTGGAAGCATCTCGAAAAAAACAGGACTCGTGATTGCTGGGGACAAAATGGGACCCGAAAAGAAAAAAAAGGCCGAAGATCTTGGCGTACCCGTTCTTTCAGAGAATGAATACCTGCGCCTTATCGGAAAGTAATCGTGCCGGACGATGGCGATGAAATGGCCAATTTTAGTACGAAAAATTGATATTTGATCGAGATTTCGTATCTTTGGCGCAAACCCTGTAATTATGAAGTATACAGTAGATACAAAAGACAAGGTAGTGGTGGTATCAACCAAAATCGAAAAACTCGATGCCGTGCACGCTCCTGAATTGAAAAGTGAAATCGTGATGCTCAATAAAACGGGACACAAAAACATTGTGCTCGATATGTCCGATACACGCTACATCGATTCATCGGGTTTGAGCGCTGTATTGGTGGCCAATCGCCTATGCCGCGATAGCAATGGCTCGTTTGTCCTCTGCGGATTGCAGTCGGGTGTTCAAAAAATCATTACCATTTCACAACTCGAATCTGTTCTAAAAATAACGCCTACTCAAAACGAGGCCATCGATTTGGTCTACATGGAAGAGGTAGAGCGCGATATCCAATAACCTATGAAATTTCTTTACGCTTTTCTTTTCATTTTTAGCAGCCTTTGCGCTTCAGCGCAATTGTGCAATCCTGCGGATCACGATTGGGGCTCTGCTGCTTTTGGTGTAAGTCCAGATCCAACCATTGGAGAGAATTTTGTTCCAGGCTATCTCAATTCGCCCTACAGCGATCAAGTGTTTGTAAAAGCACCTGCCTCCGTGGCCGACATCGATTCTACCTTCGTGGGTATTCAATTGGCCATTGACTCCATCAGTCTCGATAGCATAACGTTTTCAAACGGTGTGACCACATCGAACATTTCATCATTGGGCATGAGTGTGACATGCAACAACAATGGGGATTCGCCCAATCCATGCATGTTCATGCCAGGCGGTGCATATTGCGGCGACATCTCAGGTACTCCCAACGCAGCTGGTTCCTTTCCTGTCGAAATTCATGTCACTGTGTATTTCTATTTCTTCACCAATCAAGCTATTCCATACACCTTCGAGGGTTATGTCATGGATATTCTTGACGGCAACGCAGTGATTGAACCAATCGTCGATCA
>CANHSF010000110.1 GCA_947463065.1 Flavobacteriales bacterium
ATGAGCTTGGCCTCACTGCGTTTGCGATCAAAAAGGTGACAGCCGATGGCACAACGGTTGACGTCAAGGTGGACTGGCTGAACCAAGAAGAGTTGGCTCAGCGCGAAAAGGAATTGACCAATATGTGGTCGTAGTTATCGCTGAATCTCGCGCCCCACTGGCTCTTCAATCCGCCGTGACTGATAGTCTATTCAAACGTGGATGAATTGTTCAGGCATCTTGCGCACATCTCTCCAAAAAAAAAGGTGCATGTTTTCCTACCGGATTTGGTCATCTTTGTGGTCAAATTAAAGAAAATATGAATGCTTTTATCGTGGACGGTGTTCGAACCGGCATAGGCAATTTCGGAGGTGGTTTGGCGGCAGTGCGGGCCGATGATTTGGCGGCTGCGGTGTTGCGTGCTTTGGAGCATCGCAATGCGCAGTTGGATTGGAAAGAAGTAGCCGATGTGATTTTGGGATGTGCCAATCAGGCCGGCGAAGACAATCGCAATGTGGCGCGTATGGCGCTGCTACTGGCAGGGTTGCCGCATGAAGTGCCCGGCGAAACGGTAAACCGTTTATGCGCCAGTGGATTGAATGCTGTGATGAATGCAGCTCGCGTGTTGCATGCTGGAGAAGGAGATCTAATCGTTGCAGGTGGAATTGAACACATGACCCGAGGGCCTTGGGTGATTTCCAAAACCAGTACGCCGTTTGGTCGCGATGCACAAATGTTTGATAGCAGTTTTGGGTGGCGCTTCATCAATCCGCAGATGAAAGCACTTTACGGCACAGACGCGATGGGGGAGACGGCGGAGAATCTCGCCGAACGCTACCACATTTCGCGCGAAGATCAAGATGCTTTTGCTTTGTGGTCGCAACAAAAAGCGGCGAAGGCTGGCGCCGTGCACGCTGAGGAAATTGTTCCCGTCGAGATTCCACAAAAAAAGGGAGATGCATTGGTATTTGCCAAGGATGAGTTTGCTCGTCCCCAAACGACCATAGAAGCGCTTTCTGCTTTGAAACCTGCATTTCGCAAGGATGGTAGCGTCACTGCCGGCAATGCGAGTGGGCTGAACGATGGTGCAGCTGCTTTGCTTTTGGCCTCCGAAGAAGGCTTGAAGCGCCACGGGTTGACGCCCATGGCGCGCATTGTTTCTTCTGCAGTAACAGGTGTAGAACCACGCATAATGGGCATTGGGCCCGTGTCGGCCTCTCAATTGGCTTTAAAGCGGGCTGGATTGACATTGGATCAAGTGGATTTGATTGAGCTCAACGAAGCCTTTGCTGCGCAAGTTTTGGCGTGTACACGTCAGTTGGGCTTGGCAGACAATGATCCGCGAATCAATCCATATGGCGGGGCCATTGCATTGGGGCATCCGTTGGGCATGAGCGGTGCTCGACTTGCGCTTACTGCAGCCCGCGAGTTGAAACGCAGCGGCAAGCGATTCGCCCTCTGCACCATGTGCATCGGGGTTGGACAAGGTTATGCTGCCATTTTAGAACGCGTATAATTTAATTGCTCCAACAATCATGGCAAATTGTTTTTCTTTTGACGGCTATGTGCCTGTGGTGCACGAAAGTGCTTTTGTTCATCCCAATGCAACTGTTACGGGCAATGTCATCATCGGCGCTCAGGTCTATATAGGACCGGGAGCAGCCATCCGCGGTGACTGGGGAGGCATTGTCATCGGCGATGGTTGCAATGTTCAAGAAAATTGCACCATACATATGTTTCCAGGTGTCACTGTCCAATTGCATCCGGGTGCACACATTGGTCACGGAGCAATTATTCATGGCGCCAATATTGGCCGCGACTGTCTCGTCGGTATGAATGCGGTGATCATGGATCGTGTTGAGGTCGAAGAGGAATGCATCATCGGTGCATTGTCATTTATCAATGCGGATACGGTCATTCCGCGCCGCAGTTTGGTGGTCGGCAATCCGTACAAGATTATCAAACAAGTATCCGATGAAATGATGGAGTGGAAACGCCATGGGACTTCGATCTACCAGCGATTGCCCGATGATTGTCGGCAGCATTTGCGCCCTTGTGAACCGCTGCGCGAAATACCTCAAGATCGCCGTGTCCAAGCCAAACATTTCGGCACTTGGAATGAACACAAGGGTTAAGTCGGTATTGGCTTTTTAATATTTCCAATCGGATGTTGTCGGGTTTTTACCTACATTGCATCACGACTTTATGCTACCCGAATCAGAAAAACCTTTTCGGTTCAAACAATTTGATGTTTACCACAGCCGAAGTGCCATGAAGGTAGGCACCGATGCTGTGCTGCTGGCCGCTTGGGCAAAGGTTGAGCAAGCAACACATATTCTGGATGTCGGCACGGGCACAGGTTTGATTGCGATCATGTGCGCTCAACGCAATCAATGTGCTTTGATTGATGCCATTGAAATTGATGACGGTGCCGCTCAAGATGCCAGGGACAATTTTTTGCAGTCACCGTGGAGCAACCGCTTGAAGTTGCACGAGGGCGATTATTTGAAAATTGTATCTGAAAAAAAATTTGATCTGATCATTTCCAATCCCCCGTATTTCAGTCAATCCCTGAGGGCGAGCAATCCCAGCCGCAATGCAGCTCGTCATGATGACTCACTGCCCATGGAGGCTTTTCTCAAGCAAACCAAACGATTGTTGGAACCGGGAGGCATGTTGGCTTTGGTTTTGCCCACAGGAGCTTTCGAACGATGGACCGAATCGGCCGCTCAATGCGGTTTGAATGTGGTGCGGGCATGCCACGTGTATACTTCTGCAGAGAAGCAAGCGACTCGTGTTTTATTGGAATTGCAATTGGGAGCCAGCAAAGAACCCGAAATTCAAAGCTTATTGATTCAAGATCGAAACGGTGCAAAATCGGAGGCCTACAAGGAACTGACTAGAGCGTTTTATACGAAGTGGTAGTTGGCTAAGAACACATAGCGCAGAGTGCTGGGGGAATGGGGGAGGAGATCAACCGCCGATATGACGTTTGAGTTCTTCTACACTTTCATCCCAAAGCATTTTTTGATCATCCTCTTCGCCTTCCTCGGAAAAATCGGTAATCAATAAAGCCACCTCCCCGGTCATTTCGTCAATTTTGATGGCCATCTCAAAATAGTTGCTGGTTGCGTCGTCGTCATCCAACCATTGGTATTTAACGTACGATTCTTTTTTCTTTGAAACCAATTGGGCCTTGCGTTCTTCACCTTCCCACTTGAAGGTGAACACTTCGCCACGAATCAAAACTTCGGGGGCAAACCATTCTTCTAAACCACTTGGTGTGGACATGCAATTGAAGAGAATGCTATTGGAGGCACGAATAATATATTCCAATTGAATTTTCGACTTGGTCATAGAAGTTGTTTGGTTATTGTATGTGCAAGGATAATTGTTTTTTGTATTCGTTGAACGAAAGTGCTAAAAATCAATTCAAATCATGATTCATTCGTAGAATGGAAAGTTCGTTCAATGGCCTTTGGCCCTGTGATTTGTTGGGTTCAAGCGGCTGGTCGGGGGCATGAATTTTCTTCGCAAAATGGGTTGAAGGGCTCACTGGCATTGGCTTTATTGAGAATTTGATGAATCGCGTATGAAATATTTTGTCCTCTTGGATTTAGTGTTATATTTGCGCCCGCTTTCCAAAGGGCAAAGCACCAAACCCTTGGCGGGGTAGCTCAGCTGGTTAGAGCGTGCGATTCATAATCGCAAGGTCGGGGGATCGTGCCCCCCCCCCGCTACACAAACAGTCCGATTGAAGGGCTGTTTTTTTTTGCCCATCATTTGACCTGCCCGCCATTGCGGTTATCTTTCCGCAAAAAATCATAAAGCATACATGGAAAATAGCTATTACAATCCAAAGGATCTGAAGAAATTTGCTGAAATTGGTGAATGGGACAAAGCACTGGCCGATAAGTTTTTTGCTTGGTACGGCGATGTGTTTGCAGATGGCGCTCTTACAGCTCGCGAAAAATCACTTATCGCGCTTGCAGTGGCTCATACCGTTCAATGCCCCTATTGCATCGACGCTTATGCATCCGATTGCTTGCAAAAAGGTGTTTCAAACGAAGGCATGATGGAAGCCATTCATGTGGCAGCGGCCATTCGCGGTGGCAGCAGCTTGGTGCACGGTGTGCAAATGATGAATAAGGTGAACAAATTGTCTATGTAATCCCAGTTTGATTTGTTGATGAAGTCGCTTCACGCTCAAAATAAACCGCTCGCTGAACCTGCTGAGCAACTGGCCATTTTGGCTGGTGCTCCTTTTCTGGAAGGGCAA
The DNA here is from genome assembly GCA_947463065.1 of Flavobacteriales bacterium. GTDB lineage: Bacteria > Bacteroidota > Bacteroidia > Flavobacteriales_D > Sanyastnellaceae > CANHSF01. Next base: position 4,259 of record CANHSF010000110.1, read on the forward strand.
CTGCCCACTTTTCAGAACCAGTTGCAGTCCATTGGCCAATGGCCGCTGACCCCAAAAAAGCTGGAGATTTTTCAAGTCAACTTGGGATACATGTGCAATCAGGTGTGCCAGCATTGCCATGTGGATGCCGGCCCCGATCGCAAGGAGATCATGACACGGCAAACCATGCAAGCTTGTTTGGAAGCCATGGCCCGAAGCGGCGCTCACACCTTGGATTTGACTGGTGGTGCCCCCGAAATGAATCCCGACTTCAGATGGTTTGTGGAGGAAGCGGCAAAAATTGGCGTCAACGATTTTATTGTTCGGTGCAATTTGACCATCGTGGTGGCCAACAAAAAATACAACGATCTGCCGCAATTTTTCGCGCGTCATCAGGTACATGTCGTCTCTTCATTGCCGTATTATGAAGTGCAGCGAACAGATCGGCAGCGTGGCGAAGGGGTTTTTCACAAGAGCATCGAAGCGCTTCGTATGCTCAATGCCGAAGGCTACGGAATGCCCGGCTCGCCGCTGAAATTGGATTTGGTGTACAATCCTTCTGGAGCATTTTTGCCCAACAACCAACAAGGTCTCGAAGCGGATTTCAAAGCGGCATTGTTCCGCGATTATGGCATCCACTTTCATCAGTTGTTTGCCATCACCAATATGCCCATCAGTCGCTATTTGGAATATCTTTTGGCGAGCGACAATTACGAAGATTACATGGACACTTTGGTGCGTGCGTTCAACCCTGCTGCGGTGGAAAATGTAATGTGCAGAAATACTGTGAGTGTCGGATGGGATGGCCGCATTTTCGATTGCGATTTCAATCAGATGCTGCAACTTCCTTGTTCGACGAAAGCTAAACACGTTGAGCAATTGTCACCAGAGGATTGGAACAATCGCTCGATTGTAGTGGCCTCTCATTGTTATGGTTGCACCGCGGGCTCGGGGAGCAGTTGCCAAGGTACTTTGACCAATGCGTAAAGTGTTGCATATTGTTTGTGCATGGTCTTCGCTCATGGCGGTATTGGCGGCCTGTTCGCGCTATTCATCCTTTGATGAAATGGCCTCGGACATGTGTGCCGGCAGAGCCACGGATGTCCAATGGATGGAATGGGACAGCACTGCGGTTTTGATCGATGTGCGAAGCAAAGAGGAGTATGCCGTTTCTCATTTGTACGGCGCCCGAACGTGTACGTGGGCAAACGGAAGTCTCGAAGATTGGAATGAATTGCCGCGCGATCGCAAATTGGTGATGTATTGCAGCGTTGGAAAACGAAGCGAAGAGGCTGCAGAATTTCTTCTGGACCGTGGATTTTCCTCGGTAGTCAATTTGAAGGGCGGTTTGTTTGCAGCGTTCAATGCAGGAAGGGCCATGGATCAATCCAATCAGGTCATGCAGCGCATTCATGGGTACAACGAGCGTTGGGGGAAATGGATTACCCGCGGGGAGGTGTCGTATGAATAGCACGGTTGTCATCATGGCCAAGCGCCCTGAATGGGGAAGAGTAAAAACCCGATTGGCAAGCACCATTGGGAACGATCGCGCGTTGATGCTTTATCGATTTTTGCTTCAGCATACCTTGAATTGCGCAGAAGGTTTGGATGCAGCAGTATATTGGACTGGCGATGGCCCAATACCTGAAAATGGATTCAGGTGCTGCGAACAAAGTGAAGGTGATTTGGGTCATCGAATGCTGGAGGCGATTCGCCAAGAGCAGAATGATCGTTCGGGCGTGGTGGTTATTGGTACGGATTGTCCGGGTTTGGATCGCAGAGTGTTGCTGCAGGCCATGCAACTTTTGGAACAGCATGATGTGGTTCTTGGACCAACCTTGGACGGGGGGTATTATCTCATCGCCATGCGCCATCCGATAGAGGCTCTTTTCAAAAATATGCCATGGAGTACCGATCGGGTTTTCGAACTTGCGCTCAACCGCTGTCGAGCCTTGGGTTTGGCCGTTGCGACGCTGCCTATGCTCAGCGATGTCGATACGGAGGAGGATATGCGCATGCACCCGATGCTGTTGGAATACCTTTCTAAATAATGCAGCATTTGCCGATGCTTATTGTCATTTAGTCCTTCATCGGTCTTTTTTTTCTCTTTTCGAACATTGGCACATTGATGTAGCTTATACTTGTTGTCCAATTTTAACTGACATATAACCGCATGACATACGAACAATTGCAAGATACAGTGGAGTGGTTGCGCGAGCACCACATGGGTTCTCCTGAGATAGGAATCGTCTTGGGCACAGGACTGGGCGATTTGGTGAAACACATCGAAATAGAGAAGGAATTCAGCTACAATGTCATTCCCAACTTTCCCATTGCGACGGTAGAATTTCACTTCGGGAAGTTGATCTACGGCAATTTGGGAGGAAAAAAGGTGCTGGCTTGCCAAGGCCGATTCCATTATTACGAAGGCCACAGCATCGATGAGGTGGTGATGCCGGTGCGCGTGATGAAAATGCTAGGCGTTAAATACGTTTTGCTATCCAATGCGGCTGGCGCTGTAAACCTCAACTTTAAAAAGGGCGAATTGATGTTGATCGATGATCATATCAATTTGCAACCTGAAAATCCTTTGCGTGGCTTGAATATCGATGAATTGGGCGATCGTTTTCCGGACATGAGTCAGCCATACCATGCGGATCTCAATCAACGTTTGAAGCGACTGGCTGCCGAACGCAATATTCGTTTGAACGAGGGTGTTTATGCCAGTGTGCAGGGACCCAATTTGGAGACCAGGGCCGAATACCGGATGCTGCGCATGTTGGGTGCTGACGCTGTGGGAATGAGCACAGTGCCTGAGGTCATTGCGTGCAACCACATGAAATTGCCTTGTTGTTGCATTTCGGTACTCACCGATGAATGCGACCCGGATCATCTCAAGCCCGTTGCTATTGAAGACATCATCCAAACAGCCAAGCGTTCTGAAAAGGTATTGTCCGAGCTCTACATTGCTTTGATCAACGAATTGTAATCCCTTTTACTTTGGGGCTTTTGCAAGTGCAAGAGTCAATTTACGGCGTGTGCATTTTACTGCACGATGAGCGTCGATGTGCGCCATGTCTCGATGCCCAATAGGTCACGCATGCGCACTCTGAATTGATATTGCCCAGGAACGGAAGGCATGCTCATGGGGAAATGCTCTTGAAGGTCAAGGGTCCAAGTCAATGGTTGATTCTGAAGGTAACTGGAAATGGTATCTCCGTTTTGGGTAACGGTGATGTGCACCAAATCCAAGGTGTCCAGATCGTAAATATCGCCTTGCCAATTCCAGGGTGTGCCTGCTGGTGCAGTGAGTTTGCCATCGCCGATCGATACTTCAGCTCCGATCGATACAATGCTTAGTGATGGATAGATCGACGAGTTGATCATGATATCTTCTTCTGTTGTTTGAAGATTGCCGTCCTCGTCCAAGGCTTGCAGGCGCATGGTCCACAATCCAAAGTTTTCGGAGGGCACATCAAAGGTGAGTTGAACCGATTCTTCCGAGCCGCTCAGATTGCGTACCGTGTCCAAAGCAAAATCGCCGTGATTTGGAACCAGCATGCCGAAGTAACTGCCTGTGCTGTGTTCGTCATGATTGGCAATTGTGCCTTGTTTGGAGAGCGTACATCGCAATTGAAACAACGATTCGTCTTGGAGTTGAATGGCAATGGTATTGGAAATACCTGCTTCCAAATAAAAATGGTCAGTGGTGTTGTTGACGGATATTTTGGCCAACACGGGCGCAGTATCGTCCTTCTTGGAACAGGCTGCAAATAGCGGCAAAAGAATGAGAAAATATATTCTGCGCATGGTCAATCTACGATTACAATACGTCCCCAATATGAACGATGGCCTGAATTGTCCACGGCCTCGATGACCACGCGGTATCGTCCTGAAACGGCCTGATCGAAACTGGCATCGCTAAAGGCCATGGGAGTGGCGGTGATGGCAATGGGCGTAGTGGCCAATGGCTGGTCGTTGGCGTCCCACAACATCACGGACAAGGACTGGAGTCCATCGGCATCGTTGGCTTCCCCGCTCATCAATAGATTTTGTCCGGCATTGATGTGGATTTCGCCATTGGCATCTTCCGCCGGGTTGCTTGATCCTGCAATGGTTGGTGCTTGGCTGTTGATGATGATCATCGGAATTTCGAGCTGATCGGTGTACCCATTGGCGTCAACAGCCACAATTTTGGCGATCATTTGCGCAGCTATGCTTTCTGGAATGGTGAGTTCAAACTGGAGCGCGGCATGATCGGAGCCAGTTGTTTGGGATTGGTTGAACGCATAAATGCCGGTGGGTGGAGTGGGCGAGTTGGTGTTTTCCATCAACGTGACGGTGACTTTTTCCAAGGCTTCATTGTCGCGCGCATGTACGGTTAGGTTGAGCGTGCTGCCCTGTTCCACTTGAATGGCCGTCACCGCGATGCCATCGATTGCAATTTCTTCGATTTCGGGCGGTGTGATATCGGCTTGTTCGCGGTCTTGGCAAGCAGCAGCAAATAAAGTGATCACAGCCAAAACGAATGGCGTCAATCGGATCTTAGATAAATTAATCATCATGGTAGGTATTCCCTTATGGAATGTGGCTCAAAAATAGTGTAACGCAAGGCACCAATCATAATTGCTCGATCAAATGGTACAGTTTTGTATCTTGCAGCCTGTGCCTGAAAATTTTGAATCAGCACAACCATCTAAACCGTTTTATACTTATCGATGAAAAATTTCTTTATTGCCTGTTGCTTGGCGGTATCGGTCCTGCCTACAGCCGCTCAAAATGCCCAATCCCTTACGCTTGACGAAGCTGTTTTGGGACAATTCCGACAGTTTGCTCCAAAAACTTTGGAACAACTGCAATGGGTACCCCGAACCGACTCCTACACCTATGTGCGCGATCAAAAGGTGGTTTTGGCGACTTCAAGTGGCAAGGAGCTTGAACTTTTTGGCCTGGAAGAATTGAGCGCGTGGATAGGCGGCGAAAAATTGGCGTCGATGCCGATGCTCAATTGGCGCAATGCCGATGAGATTGAAGTGCAAATAAAAGAGAAACACTATGTCATCAGCATGAAAGAAAAGCGGGCCAAGATGCTTTATGCTGATCCAGAAAATGCCGCCAATCCTGATCATCATTATGCTTCCAATCGTCTGGCGTATACGGTAGATAATCATCTTTGGGTGGCTATCAATGGCGAAGCGCGACAGGTTACACGCGATGAAAAAGGAATCGTCGCTGGTCAGAGCATTTCGCGCAACGAGTATGGCATCAGCAAAGGAACTTTTTGGAGCCCACAAGGTAATCTCTTGGCTTTTTACAAAAAAGATGAGCGCCAAGTGACGAACTATCCCTTGACCGATTACAAAGCCACACCGGCGGTGGTCAAAGAAATCAAATATCCGTTTGCAGGTGCCCACAGTGAACATGTGAGCGTAGGCGTTTACGATGTGGCCAGCCAGCGCACCACCTACATCAAAGTGGCTGAAGGCGATGCCGATAGTTATTACCTCACCAATCTGACATGGTCGCCCGACGAGAAGTTGGTTTATGTGGCGTGGTTGAACCGAGCCACTACCGATATGCGCTGGCAGGCGTACGATGCGCAGACCGGTGTGCTCAAACAAACCTTGATGACCGAGCACGACGACAAATGGTTGGAGCCCGAGTTTCCGCTTCTTTTCGCACCCAAATCAAAAGGAGAAATCTATTGGATCACCGAAAAGGACGGATTCAACAACCTCTACAAATACGATGCGAGCGGTAAAGAGTTGGCCCGCACACAAGCCAATTTCGAGATTACCGAGTTCATTCAATTCGACGATGCAGGTGCGGCAGCTTTCGTGATGGCCACTGGCGAAAACCCAACGGAATCCAAGCTGTATCGCGTTGATTTGAAGTCGATGCAAATGACGTGCTTGACTCCGATTGGAGGCACCCACCGCGCTATGGTTTCTGGTTCGGGCAAATTCATTTTGGATCAATACTCCAATTTGCAAACGCCAAATCGCATTGTTTTGCGCAACCAAAAGGGCGTTGAATTGCGCGAGCTGATCAATGCGCCCAACCCTTACAAAGATCGAGCGATTGGCACCACTGAATTGTTTACGATCAAGTCCGAAGATGGCAGCGATCTGTGGTGTCGCGTAATCAAACCAAGTAATTTTGACCCCAACAAAAAATACCCCGTTTTGGTTTACCTCTATGGCGGTCCGCATGCTCAAATGGTGACCAATACCTTTCTTGGTGGTGCTTCGCTTTGGATGAATTATTTTGCCGAAAAGGGTTACATCGTTTTTACCCTTGACAATCACGGTTCGGCACATCGTGGCAAGAAGTGGGAACAAAGCATTCATCGTCAATTGGGGTCTATCGAAATGCGCGATCAAATCAAAGGAGTGGAGTGGCTCAAGGATCAAACGTGGGTGGACGACGATAGA
>CANHSF010000111.1 GCA_947463065.1 Flavobacteriales bacterium
GGATTTTAATCTTCGCACGAAATGAAAGGATATTCTTCCAATGGAGGTAACCCCGTAACCGTATAACCCGGTTTGAGCACCATATACTTGAGTTTAAGTATGGGCAATGGATTGTTGGGGAAAAGTTCTTGGGGAATAAAGGTGATGCGAAACATGCCTGGACTTCCGCTTACGGGTCTGAGTTTCATTTCAGCCAAAGTGGTCGTTACGGCCTGTGTGGCATAGGCGGTGAAATTGAACTCAAACTCATCGTAATACGCAATCAAATACAAATAGCATTCATCTGCACCTAGGTTTTGCAAGTTCGGATTGAGTTCCTGATTGTTGTCGTAGGTTATGCTCAAATAGTCATCGGGTTTCGACAATAGAGGGAAATTGCAAAATTTCGCATCGCACAATTTGGGGATGATGGATACCTTCAAGTCCTCTGTCTTGGCTTCACCGACATTGTCGTCTGGAAAAGCATTTCCGTTGTCGAGTTTTGCCAAACAACTGATGCCATTGGCAAAAAATGTCGGTCCGTCCACACCATAGGCTTCGGTTGGGACAAAGGTCCATGAATAGATCAGGTTGCCTTCGTGAACCAATTTGCGTTCTTCATTGCTATCGCCCCAAGAGCCATTGCCTCCAACGGGTTCTCTGGGCATCCACGACCAAATGTAGACCTGATCTTGCATTTCCGGATGGTTGGCCAAAATGAACTTCAAACCTCCATTGGTTTGGTTCACGTCGATGTACAAGGTGATCGGCTCGTCGGCTGGAGTGGGTGAGGGCAATACAAATGCTGCTTGTGAAAAAACAGATGCGTGCAAACAGACGATTGCGAATGCCGTGAGTATGTATTGTGTTTTCATTAGTCTATGCGTGAAATGTTGATAATGTAGGTAACTGTTGGGCTGCGGTTGCCTTCAGCGTCGGTGCAATAGCGCGGCAGCTCAAAGGACAAAACAGGATCAAATGTGCGTGGCATCGAACCTAGCGCGAGACTGAAGGTATCGGTGGGCGTTTCCAAAACGATTTCACTGGGCGCAAAGTCATCGTCGAAGCGCCAAGTTCCGCCTGTACCAAAATAGTTTTTACCAGGGCCAGGAACAACGCTGTACGTGCGATCGCTTGAGCTGAATGTGACTTGTGTTGGTGCGATACCATCCAAAACATAGAACTCGCTCAAATCGCGCACCTCTTTGATCGGATTGTTTTCATCACGTTGTTTGAATGCTGAAATCTCCCATTCTCCGTCCATGGCAGCCACTTTGTCTGAGGGTTCTCCAAGTTCGCCTTTCAGCTCGGGTTTGCAGCTCCACACCAAAAACGTGAGGCCTGCTAGGAAATAAATGTATTTTTTCATTTTTCGAAATTTTTGTTTGGGTTAATGAATCAATTGCAACCGCCTTCTGGATTGAATACAAAGTCGGCTCCGGTTCCCTCACTGTTGGGGAATTGAATCGCCATTCCGGGGCAATTCCAAGGTGCGTCGCGGATCAATACTGCATCACCTGCTGCACCGTTTCTGCGCTCCACATCTATCCAATAGCCTTCACAGAACGTCTCTTTGCGGAACTCTTCCTGAATGATGTCGATGAGTTCTTGACCGTTTGTTCCATCGGCCACATGAAAAGGGGTGTCTGGAAATGCGCGATCGCGAAGCGCGTTGATATCGGCAATGGCAACATCCAAATTCGAATTCAAATTGGCATAAGCTTCTGCACGAATCAACATCATCACAGTGAGCCTAGAGATGGGCACACTGAAGAATGGATTGTTTTGATTGCTTTTGCCAAAGCGCAAACTTTGCACTTGTCCTGTGTTCGCATTGTTCTGCACGAGGTTCTGGTATCGTTTGTCCACGGCATTCAATTGCATAAACTGCAAAAACTCAGTAGATAAACTAAATGCAGTTGGCGAGGTGCCGGGCATGTAATTGTTGCGGAATCCGTCGTTGCGCGCATCGCTCAAATCCGCATTGGAATGGGCAAAGAAGATACCTTCAGGTGTATTGTAAACCATCTGCGAGTCGTTGAGTGCGTAAAACACATCCACTTCTGGAGCAAGCGAGAACAAGCCCGAATTGATGATTTCTGTGGTGTATTCTACTACGCGTTCGTAGTTGTTTTGCATATAATAAGTGTAGGCCAAGGTCGCTGCTGCGGCATGTTTGGTCGCATAGATCCCGTTGGTTTCGGGCAAATTGTTGTACGCAAACAGCAAATCACCCTGGATGAAGGAGTAACATTCTGCTACGGTCGAACGACCCTTCGGTTCGGAACTCGGTGTATCGCGAATTACAATACCTGCATGGCTGTTGTTGGCCGTATACCCCCACGGTTGTGCATATACTTTGAGCACAGCAAAATGAGCCATGCCGCGCAAGAAATGAGCTTCTGCGCGCATCTGCTTCAACTCGGCTGTCTCGGTTTGGCGATCGATGTACTCCATCACCAAATTCGCTCTGTTGATGATGCGATACACATCGGTATAAATGCCATTGATGGTGCCGTTGAAAAATGTGGTTTCGCGCGACCAAACAGCCCGCCAGTCATCGCTATTGGGACGGTCTGCATTGCTGCTGATCAACTCGGCCATGTTCTGGATATCGCCATCAAAGACATTGGCCATCACATCATAGGCGCCATTCAAAACCAATTTCGCATCTTCGTCATTGGCGATGAATTCGTCCAATGTGACTATTTGTCCATCGGATTTGGTGTCCAAAAATTTGTCGCATGAGCTCAATCCTAGCATAGCGATCAAAGCAAAAGAAATATATCTATGTTTCATTGTGATCAAGGATTAGAAGTTAAGTGAAACGCTGATGTTGTAACTGCGCTCTTGGGCTGGTGTGAGGTAAGTCACGTTGGGCGACAAGTTGCGGTCGGCAGGATTTTCGAAGTCGCGGACAATCTCTGGATCCAAGCCTGGATAATTGGTCAAGGTGAACAAATTCGTCACATTCGCGCCTACACGCAAATTGCTGATTTTTGACTCCTTCTTGAGCTTAAAGGTGTATCCAATAGCGATATTCTTCATGCGCAAATAGTCTGCATCATAAATGAACAGCGACGTGTTCCACCAAGGGAAACCGCTGGGCAAATCGTACGTGGTTTCATTCAATGTCAATCGAGCAAACTGGGTGTCGCTGTCGCCGGGCTGCTGCCAACGATCCAATAGATCGGTGCGCATATTCCAATCGGTTACTACACCCAATTGGCGCTTGCCGGAACTGTCAAAGATTTTTGCTCCCAAACTGAATGTGGCAAATATTTGGAGGTCCCAGTTTTTGTAAATGAATGTGTTGGTGATACCGCCGCTCACATCAGGCAAACCGTCGCCCACATACTGGCGCTGGAAGTTGTCGTAGTCGGATGTCTCATTTCCGTTTTTGTCCAAGTAAACGGGCAAACCGGTTTCTGGATCTACATGGCTCCATTGCATCAAATAAAATGAACCAATGGGTCTGCCAACAATAACGCGTGAGTCATTTGTACCTCCGCTTACCGCATCGGGAGTGTATTCGCCAATGCTAACCAATTCGTTGTAGTTGCGCGAAATGTTCAACTCTGTTTTCCAAGTGAAATTGGGTTTGCTGATGTTGTTGGAAGTGATCGACAATTCAATTCCGCGATTGAGAATCTCAGCCGCATTTACCGTCTGATTGGTGAATCCGGTGGAAGAAGGAATAGCTACATCCATCAATGCATCTTTGGTGTATTTGCGGTAAACGCTCACCTCAAAGGTAATGCGGTCCTTGAAAAGTCCAGTCTCCAATGCGGCATTGAACGTCGACGTGCGCTCCCATTTCAAATCGGGATTCGGCAACTTGCTCAAAAACAAACTGGATACTCCATCGTAAATTCCTCCAATTGCGGTGTTGCCATATTGGGCATCCTGTGCAATGTCTGAATTTCCAACAAAGCCTACACCAGACGATAGCTTCATAAAGCTGATGACTTTATTGCCCTTCAAAAACTTCTCTTCACTCATGATCCAACCAGCACTCACGGTCGGGAAAAAACCTGTGCGGTTGTTGGCGCCGAACTTGCTGCTGCCGTCCATACGCGCAACGGCTTGAGCGAAGTACTTGTTCTTGTAGTTGTAATTCACACGGCTGAAGACACTGAAAAATTTGAGTCTTCTTCCAAATTGAAGCCCCTCGGCACCGCCTGCCAATCCCACATCTTGGGTGTCGTCAAATGCAGGTATGGCATCGCCATTGGCTAAACCAAATGGAAGCCAATCGCCATTGTTCAACAGTCCGTTGGCATTGACATAATTCGCAAAATACCCTCTGGTGTGAGCCAATTGCATCTCGTATCCTCCAAGCAATGTAAAGCTGTGATTTTCTTTTACTTTTTTGAAGTAGTCCAAGGTGAATGTTGCGGTTCCATTATCGACCACGTTTCCACCCATTTCAGAATAGCTATCGACTTGGCCCATATTGATGCCGCGTGGAGTGAATTTATAATCAAACCCGCGCATCAAGTCGGTTCCGATGTTGCTGCGGAAGTGCAGGTCAGGTGTGATGGAATACACAACGCCCAAGTTCACCAAGAAACGATCTTCTTCGTATTGCCATTGGCGTTGGTTGCGGTAAGCTACAGGATTGCTGAAACCGCCATTCCACATGTAGTATGTGCCATCTGGATTGTACACGGGATAATAGGGAAGGGCTGTACTCATCGCTTCGCCGACTCCACCGCTCCATGCTGCATCCACACGGTTATTGACGGCATTGGTATAGCTACCGCCAAAATTGATTTTAAGTTTTTTGGTGATCTCTTGGTCCAAATTCAAACGAAGTCCAGTGCGGGTGAAACTGTTGCCAATCAAATACGATCCGTTTTCGTCGTAACTCACACCGGCATAGAGGCGTGTGCCTTTGCCATTGTTGTGGTTGGCTCCAAAAGAGTATGCTTGCTTGAAACCGAGTCCTGTGGTTTGATCCCACCAATCGGTATTGGTTTTGAGCGCTTTTTTGTATGCCGCTTCCCGATCAGCTGCATCAGAAGAGGCACTGGTCAAATTGGGCAACCAAACGTATCCCGTTCCGCCATCGTTTTCCCAAGCTTCTTGACGCACAGCAAGGTATTGCTCTGTATTCATCATGTTCGGTCTGCTTGCGGCTTCGCCAACACCAAAGCGGGTGTTGAAGTCAAACGTTGTTCCCTTTTGACTGGTTCCGCGTTTGGTCGTAATAAGGATAACCCCATTTGCACCGCGTGAACCATAAATTCCTGTAGCAGCAGCATCTTTGAGGATTTCAACGCTTGCAATGTCGTTGGGATTGATGGCCGCCAATGGATTGGTATTCATTGCTCCCGAATTGCCGCGCAGAAACTGGTCCTGGGTAATCGGAATACCATCGACCACATAGAGTGGATCTCCACCAGCCGATATCGAAGCAACTCCACGCACGCGAACCAAACTTCCTGATCCTGCAAGACCAGAACCTTGGCTCACTTGCACCCCAGCAGCTTGTCCTTGCAATGCGGCTTCGAAACTGGGGGTGGGGAAACGTGTAAGGTTTTTGCCATCGACTTTGGCGATTGAACCGGTTACATCGCGCTTGCGTTGCACACCGTAACCTACCACCACGACTTCTTCGGTCATTTTGGTGTCTTCTTCCATTACAACGTCCATGACCTTGGTTTCGCCTGCAGCGAGTGTAACATCCATTGTTTTGGTGAGATAGCCCAACAACAGAAATTCGATCTTTTGGGCTCCCGATGGTGCATCGATGCTGTAGGTCCCATCTAGACCGCTGGCAGTTCCTTTGCCTGTAGAAACAACTTTGACGAATACGCCCGGAAGTGTTTCTCCTTTTGCATCTTTAATGGTTCCTTTCACTGTTTGGGCTTGGACCGAGAGGTGCCAAAATCCGCAAACGCAAAGGGCCACAAGCGCGTAGAATTTTTTCATGCGATTTTTGGTTTGTTTGGATATGTGGTTAAAAAAGGTTTCGACTGCTTGGCGGCAATCGTGGGGCTAACTTAATTCAAATTCCACGAAAGTGTACTTTATACACTCAAAAAAAAATGGGAGCGTTCAACTCCCATTTTTTGTGTCTTCTGGTTCGTCATGGTTTATTCATGATGAGCGGTTCGGTGACCACCCGATATGCATCTGCAATTCGCACAATGTAGGTACCGTCTGGCAAGTTGGTAGCATCGTAACTGATCACATGTCGGCCTTGAGCCAACTGCTGATTGAACACTTGAGCTACAACGCGGCCCGTCATGTCGATGATATCCACTTGTGTTAGACCTGCGGTTTGTTTTTCGAAACCGATTTGCACTTGTCCATTTGTGGGATTGGGGTAAATCATGAAATCCAAACCAAAAAGCTCCATGGCTTCATCCACATTCACGGTTGTATCGGGGGTTTCTGTTTCAAAATCAAAGTAGATATGGTATTCTCCGGGATTGAAACTTTGGCTAGCTCCTAAATCGTTGACGGTGATTGGTGTGCCTGTAAAGTAATCGTACCACGTGCCCGTGTGCTGGAATCCCGGAACCATATTGATGGAAGTTACATTGAAGTTGCCCACAACCACGGCATTTTTGGTTGTACCATTCAAGTGTATGCGCTTGCCATAACCGCCCAAATCGATGTCAAAGTCGTTTGTCGAAAACAAGGACTCTGTCTTTTTCAAATTGTTCAGAGCACTCACCACTTTGTAAACTTTGTATCGCTCAGCCACATCGCGATAATCCCAACGCACCGGTTTTGCTGCTGTGCGGCACGATTCACTGATGGTGCCGTTGTCGGGACAGTAGTTGATGCTGTAATCATACCCCAACTCGCCAAACTGCCAAATCATTTTTGGACCTGGAATCGGGATCAAAAAGGTGTGTGCCATCTCTTGGCGGTCCAACGCGGTATTCAAGGATTGAATGTTGTAGCTGCCCGACATGTTTCCAAACTCCAAGTTCTTATACATCAAGCGCTCCTCGTCATGACTTTCTGCGTAGCTCAGCAAATGGGGATTGTTCCAACCGCGGGTTTGATAGCTGCCCCAACTCAAATCGGCATTGGTGTTCCAACCCATGCTCGCTTGTTCATATTGGGTGGTCATTTTGCCCCACAACATCATACCCAAATTTGCCAACACTGTTTCCTCTGGATTGTCGCCCAAATGCTCAAGAATAGCATAACTGCCTGGTTCTACGGTCTGCATGTGGTTGTAATAATCGGTCAAAATGTTTACACGACTTTGATCGTAAGCATTCCATGCGCCAATATTGCCCAACGTGTAGTTTTGGGTAAATCCTTTGGACAAGTCAAATCGATAGCCGTCAATGTGGTATTCGTCCATCCAGTGGGCAATAATGCGTTTGCAATAGGTACGAACCAATTGACTTTCGTGATTGAAATCGTAGCCCACATTAAAGTCATGGCGTGGGGTCTCGTTGAACCAAGGGTTCTCCGCTGTGGGTTGACCAAATTCTCCAGCTTCTGGATCAAAGTACATGCGAACAAGCGGACTCTGTCCGAAGCTGTGGTTGAGCGCGATATCCAAGATCACGGCAATGCCGCGATTGTGGCATTCATTGACAAAAGCCTTGAGGTCTTCAGCTGTTCCATAGGCTTTGTCCGGCGCGAAATAAAACGATGGGTTGTAGCCCCACGAGTCGTTGCCTTCAAATTCGTTGATGGGCATGAGATGGATGCAGGTTACGCCCAGATTATCCAAGTAATCCAAGGTGTCGATCATGGTCTGATAATTTCTAGCCTCGGTGAAATCCCGAACCAACAATTCGTAAACAATCAAGCGTTCCTTGGGAGGACGAGTAAATGATGCATCGGTCCAGTTGAAAGGCGTTTCATTGATTTTGAAGGTGCTGATGATTTCTGAAGTGCTACAAGCCGGATAGTCGGGAATGTTGGGGTAAGTGGACTCAGGTATCCATGGATCGTTCCATTTGTCCAAAACCATTTCGGTGTATGGATCGGCAATGCGCATGTCCTGCAAGTCGATGCTGTATTGAAAACGATACAAGGTATTGGGATCCAAATTGTCGATTTGCAACCAATAGGTGTTGCCATCGGGTGTGCGCTTCATGCGGTAGTTGCTGTCAAAAGACCAGTTGTTGAAATCACCCAATACATAAACGAAATCTTTGTTGGGGGCATACAAGCGCAATACGACGGAGTTGGGACCAACAATGTTGATGCCGTCTATGGTGCCTGCCGGAGCACTTTCGATGACCGGTTCTGGATTGATATTGATCACCATACCATCGGTCAAGGTGGTTATGCCATTGTCAGCGATGAACTCGATCTGGTATGCACCTGCAGCGCTTTCTTGGAAATTGTAATCCAAGCTCGTTCCAGCGGCGGCGCTCGCCACTTCTTCGCCATTGACCAAAAGTGAAAGAGCGGCCGTCTCTGAGGTCGCACAATGCAACTCAACAACTTCGTTGGCCGCTGCGAATTTGATGCTTTGGTAAGGGCGCTTGATCTCGGCGTGAAATCCTGGCTCATACAATTGCAAGTAAATATCGCTTCCATCTGCATTGCGTCCCACGACAGACCCGCTCTGGTTGCGGAATACAAACATCAAGCGACCTGGATCGAAGTTGTTGGGGTAATTGTAAAAATCTTGCGGATCGATGAGGATGCTGTGAATACCCGTACCAATGCCTACAGGAGTCATCGCTACATACGGGTCTGCTGTTCCCCAATTGCCTTGCACGTATTGCCAATTGTTGATACATGCATTGGCATCGCTTTGCGTCACTATTCCAGTATGGGCATACACGGGAATGGTTCCCAAACTAATGGCGCTATTGCCTGTCGTGACGTCATAGTACACCGTAAAAGGGGCGTCTTGTGTGGGAAACTCAGGTATGCTGGAAAGAATTTGCGCCCATCCATGCAGCGTGAGAAAAGTGAAAAAACAAAAACTGACTAGAGATTTCATTGTAAAGTTGTTTTGACAAAGCTAACAAAGTGTACTCTATACACCAAGTTTTTTTTTGGGTGATTGTTCGTGTAAATTTACGAGGTTGCACGCCGAACACCCTACCGCTCTCAAGGAAACATTTGATGTTCATTGTTTTTGAACAAAAAAATGCTTCAGACCACTGCAAATGCTGCCATATTGCACCATCAAATAAGGACATCATGCAAATTCTCGACGGCAATCTGACCTCGCGCACCATCAAAAACGAAATTGCTCAAAAGGTTCAAGAGTGGCAATCCAAGGGCATTCGCAAGCCGCATTTGGCCGCCGTATTGGTGGGTGAGAATGGAGCGAGCATGACCTATGTGGGTGCCAAGGTCAAAGCATGCGAGGAGGTGGGTTTTGACTCTACGTTGATTCAGCGGCCCGCCTCATGCACCGAGGATGAGTTGCTGGCCATCGTACACGATCTCAACGCCAATCCCGATATTGATGGATACATCATTCAACTGCCTTTGCCAGCGCACATCAGCGATAAGCGGGTATTGGAAGCGGTCGATCCGAGCAAAGATGTGGATGGGTTTCATCCCGAAAACATCGGACGCATGGCGCTCAATTTGCCGTGTTTCCTTCCTGCAACCCCAGCGGGCATTGTCACTTTGCTGGAGCGTTATGGCATCGAAACTTCGGGCAAACATTGTGTGGTTTTGGGACGATCGCACATTGTAGGAATGCCGATGACTTTGTTGATGCAACGCAATGCACAACCGGGCAACTGCACTGTAACGGTAGTGCATAGTAAATCCAAAAACATTGATGCCATCTGTCGCGAGGCAGACATCATCATTGCTGCCATTGGTCAACCCGAATTTGTGAAGGCCGATATGGTTAAACAGGGCGCTGTTGTGGTGGATGTAGGCATAACGCGTGTTGCTGATGCTTCAAAGAAATCGGGCTTCCGCTTGTGCGGCGATGTGGCCTTCGATGAAGTAGCCCCGAAATGTTCGTTTATTACTCCCGTTCCAGGTGGAGTAGGACCCATGACCATCGTTTCATTGTTGATGAACACGCTTTTGGCGGCCGAAAACAGGTCTGTGTCGAAATAGCGAAACTTTTCACCGTGTCCTTAAGTACAAGGCTCAAATGTTTTTTGCTGCAAGCAAAACATTGAAACCAAAAACCAAATAGCCATGTACACAGAACGTATCTCTCTTATCACCCTTCGCAAATGGATGATTGTATTGGTCAGCATTAGCTCGCTATGGCTGGTGATGAAACCTTGAGAGTGCCTTTGAATCGGCCAACATTGTTTCAACAAATAGATTTTACTTGTACAACCGTGTCTTTGTGATGCGGTTTTTTTTTGTTGGATATCGCTAGTGTCCTTTGATCCAATGGTTATTGTAGGATAGGCCTGCATCTTGCGATTCCACCCATACATCCACATTGGTTGGTCGAATAAGCAGGTCGTCCACATACAGTCGCGCTTTGGAGAGAGGATGGCCCACCGAACGAATGCGAAGCGTGGTATTCGGATCTTTCCATTGAAATTCGCCCTCTACGAGCGACCAATCGCCATCTATGGTTTCGGCTTGATCGGGAAAAATACGCAGGGTCTGCACGATCTGCCCATTGGCGTCGATGGCCTCAATGGATATGGGAAACCACATGTTCAAGGCGTCTTGTTCTCCATTGTGCATCCACATGCTGACGTGATACGATACGCTGGTGTCAACCGCATTGGGTTTCCATTCGGCA
>CANHSF010000112.1 GCA_947463065.1 Flavobacteriales bacterium
AAAGTAGAATACACTAAATAATTTAGCGATATGAAAACGAGAAATTTTACATTGATTGCATTTGCAGTAGTTCTTTCAATATTCACTGCAGCATGTGGTAAGAAGAAAAAAGCAGTTGAAACTCCTAAGCCTGCTGGCGAGGTGTTGATCAACGAATACTGCTCAAGCGATGAATATCGCAGCACCAAAGAAGCATTCCGGGCTACAGCCACCGGCGAGAGCATGGACCGCGAAACAGCTAAGAAAAAAGCCCGCTCAAATGCGCAATCTGAATTGGCTAAAACCATTAGCTCAACCATGAAAATTGTAGGTGACAACTACGTCAACTCAACCGAGTTCAACAACAAAGAAGAAGTTACTGAGACCTTCCAAGAAATGGCGCGCACCTTGGTTGATCAAGAAATCCGCGGAGCAGTTGAAATTTGTGAAAAATTGACGCAGCGCACAGGTGCCGATGGCAAGATCACTTATGTATCTTACATGGCTTTGGAGTTGAGCGGAAAGAGCATCGCAGACGCATATGCCGCTGGATTGAGCAGCAACGAAAAAATCAAAGCCGATTACAACTACGAAAAATTCAAAGAAACCTTTGAAAAAGAAATGGAAAAATTGGAAAAAGAAAGAAAGTAATCCCTATCCATTGATACCCTAAAAAACCGCCTCCTTTGGCGGTTTTTTTTTGGAATTGCTTTTCGATTTCCTGGAAAACGACTGTCCACTAACGGGCGCGATTCATTCCTATCCTTGGACTTGATCACGGATAACCAGTTCCTCAAGAACAAAATCTTCAACAGGGTCCTGATCCTGGTCGGCATGGGCATCATTGGTGAGCTGCTTCCTTTGGCCCAGATCAACAATCAATCGAACTGAGCAAACTCTACACAGAAATTGAAAAAATAGAACCCGACGCTTTTGTGTTCATCAACAGCATCAAGGATACCAAAGGAGGTATGATTAAAAAAGCCCATTCAAACATTGATGGACGCTTCGTCCACATTGGTCTGCCAAGATGAAGCGCTGAATGCCTATTTTTGCATCACCAAAGCATGCAATCCGAAAACATCGCCATAGACGACTCGTCCGCGCCCATGCATCCTCGCTACTTTGTAAGGATTGCATACGACGGCACCCGATACCATGGCTGGCAAAGACAACCGAATGCCCATTCTGTTCAAGCTGAAATTGAACAGGCCTTGAGTAAACTCTTGCGTCAATCGCCCGTGGTGACCACTGGATGCGGCAGAACGGATTCTGGAGTGCATGCCAGTGACTTCTACTTCCACTTTGATGCCGATAAAGAAATTGAAAACCCTGCGGACCTTTTGTTTCGATTGAACAACTTCATCGCGAGAGACATTGCAGTATACGGCATATGGTGTGTTCCAGAACGAGCGCATTCCCGTTTTGACGCCATAGAGCGCAGTTATGAATACCACATTCACAACCGCCGTATTCCATTTGTGCGTCATTACTCTTCCTTTTATCCTTATCGCCTCGACATTGATCGCATGAACGAAGCGGCCCAATTGATGATTGGCCAGCGTGATTTTGCTGTTTTTTGCAAATCAGGTGGGGGACAAAAAACAACGATCTGCGATCTGCGCAAAGCTGAATGGGTGGAAAACAATGGCCAATATGTGTTTCATATCACCGCAGATCGATTTCTGCGCAACATGGTGCGTGCTGTTGTGGGCACCTTGTGCGATGTTGGCCGAGGAAAAATGAGTGTCGCCGAATTCGGCCAACTTCTCAGTGAAACCAGCCGTTCCATGTCGGGAGAAAGTGTATACGCCACAGGCCTCACGCTCACCGAAGTGAAATATCCACCCGAATTAATGGCTTTACTGGTGACCAAAGCACCACAATACATTCAACCATGAGCAGCTCGGGTAAGGCCTTTGACATGAGTCTGTTCAAGCGGTTGTACCGACGGAGCACACCTTATCGATGGGCATTTTTCTTTACCTTGGGATTGGTGGTGCTGTTGGCCGCCATGGTGACCATCCGACCTGAACTTACCAAAACCCTTCTGGATGAAGCATTACCTGCCTCCGATGACCAATGGATTGTTGCCCTATCCTTGAGTTACGTCGGCGTATTGATCGTAGAGGTATTGCTGCAATATGTACAAACTCAAATTGCCAATCGCATGGCCCAGCGGATTACTTTGGATCTGAGGTCTGAATTGTACCGCCATGTCATTCAATTCAAACTCGGTTATTTCGATAAAACACCGGTGGGGCAGTTTGTGACGCGCCTCATAGGGGATATCGACGGTATCGCAGAAATTTTTTCAGTAGGCATTTTAGACATCGTTCGCGACATGCTCAAAATCGTGGTGATCGTTGCTGCGATGTGCATGTTGGATTGGAAAATGACTTTGGTCGTGTTGTTGCCCATTCCCTTGCTGTTGTATGGCACACGCCTCTTTCAAATCGCTGTTAAAAATTCGTTCAACGATGTTCGCAATGAGGTAGCTCGAATCAGCGTCTTCATTCAGGAACATGTCACGGGCATGGCCATTGTCCAGTATTTTCACCGCGAGGCAAAAGAAAGAGAGCGTTTCGACGCCATCAATGCAGCACATCGCGATGCCCATATCCGCGGCATATGGGCCTATTCTGTGTTTTTCCCTTTTGTCGAACTGTTGAGTGCTGCTAGCGTCGCGCTTATGCTATGGTGGGGGGTGCGCGGGGCTTTGGGCGCTGACATGAAGCCCGGGGTTTTGCTGGCCTTCTCGACGTATATCATGATGATTTACCGCCCCATCCGACAAATGGCAGACAACTTCAATGTTTTGCAGATGGGAATTGTCAATGCAGAACGTGTATTTAAAGTACTGGACACCGAAGCTTCTCAGATCCAACAAGACATGCATGATGCGAGCCAGTTGCGTGGCGAATTGCGCTTTGAGTCGGTTCATTTTAAGTATGATCCGGAATCGCCCAAATGGATCATCGACAACTTGAATATGCAGATTGCACCCGGAGAAACCGTAGCCATCGTCGGAGCTACTGGAGCGGGCAAATCTTCGATCGTTGGCTTGCTGAATCGATTTTACGACTATCAAGAAGGCCGCATTTTGCTGGATGGAATTGAACTACGTGCTTACGATTTGCAAAGTTTGCGCTCTCATATTTCCATTGTCCTTCAAGATGTGTTTTTGTTTTCAGATACCATTCACAACAATATCACCTTGCACGATGCCCGCTACGATCGGGCAGATGTGATCGCCGCGGCCAAAGCCATTGGTGCCCATGAATTCATTATGCGTTTGCCGGGCGGCTATGATTTTGATGTGCGCGAACGCGGTGGGGTGCTTAGCGCGGGTCAACGCCAATTGGTTTCATTTGTGCGGGCCTATATCCACCAGCCCCGCTTGCTCATCTTGGATGAAGCCACAGCGCATATTGATTCAGCATCCGAACAACTTCTTCAATACGCCACGAAACAAATCACCAAAGAGCGCACAAGCATTGTCATTGCACATCGGCTTTCTACGATTCAAGAAGCTCACCGCATTGTGGTGATGGACCAAGGCAAGGTGATTGAAAGCGGCACCCACAGCGAATTGCTGGCCCAGCAAGGACATTATTACAAATTGTACAAAAAACAGTTTTCCGAGGACACTTCGGATGGACAGGCATAAAAGTAGAAAAGCCCCAATCTTTATCGGGGCCATTCACTTGCTTAACCTTAATTAACCTTAACTACTCTTAATCAGAGAAGTAATTGTAATTCTGTATTGTGTTGGTGGTCGTTATGACTACCGAGGTGTTGTAACGGAGAATGCGGTGGCAATGTTTCATTTTATTCGAGGAATTTTCAGAGATGAATAAAAATGGACTAACTTCGACTAAACCAATGCCGCCATGCTCACAGTAGACAGCTATATCGAGGCGTTAGATGACGAACGCAAAAAAGCCATTCACCAATTGCGAGTGGCGATCCAAAAGAACTTACCCCAAGGATTTGAGGAGTGCATTCAATACAAAATGATCAGTTACGTGGTACCCAAAACCATTTATCCCAATGGCTATCATTGTGACCCCAAATTGCCACTGCCGTTCATTAGTCTGGCATCGCAAAAAGGGTTTATTGCGCTCTACCACATGGGAATGTATAGCGACCCGAATCTTTTGGCATGGTTTGAAAAAAGTTGGCCCACCGCTACGGCAGGAAAACTCGATATGGGAAAAAGCTGTATTCGATTTAAAAAAATGGAGAAAATTCCGTACGACTTGATCGCTGAGTTGATGACAAAATTGACAGTCGACGAGTGGATTGAGCGCTATGAGTCGCTCTATAAGCGCAAATGAAGATATCTTGCTTAAAAATCCGATATTAAACCATTAGACCATCCGATAAACGGAAGTCTAATGGTTCTCCATCGGTTGAACTATATGAAAAATGACCTCGGACGCCGTTGCACCCTGTGTCGTATTTTGATCGTGCACTTTACATTTTAAGAATTTTAAATTCTGTTCGGCGATTTACCGAATGTTGTTCATCTGAACATGGGGCATCGTTTCCACAATTGTTTTTGAGTTCGGATTCACCATACCCCTTGGCACTCAAACGATCTGAAGGAATACCCTTATCGATCATGTATTGGCGCGCACTCTTGGCCCGTGAGTCGGACAAGGTCAAATTGTAGCTGTCCTTGCCGCGGGCATCGGTATGGGAGCGCAGTTCGATCTGCATTCCAGGATACTTGTTCATCAATGCGATGATTTTGTCCAACTCCAATGCAGCATCGCTGCGGATATTGGATTTGTTGTAGTCGTAATAAATATTGTCAATTTGAACCACATCGCCCACACAGAGAATAGGCAGATCGATGTTAATCAACTTCGCTTCTGTTACATATCCCGTGCTAAACGGTTCTTTGACATCGCCACATCCCTTCTTCACTGTATATACTTCGTACCGTTGGTCGGCTTCCAATTTGAACATGTATTGACCTTGGGTATCGGTTTGTGCGGTGAATCTTTCCTGTGTTTTTGTATTGATCAACACCACCTCTTGACCCGCCAGACCGGATTTATCATCTTGATTAAAGACACGACCTGCAAGAGTAATTTCTTTGCTCGCATTCTTTGATAATTCCAAAGTCACGTTGTCGCCGCTTACCGAAGCTGCAGCAATCTGAGCACCTGTCAACTTTGAAACCGAGTCGCCATAATCCTTCTTTTTGGCCTTGAATTCATAACTATGAAGTGGATTAAGGCAGAGTTTGATGTAACCTGTGCTATCGGTGGTTTCAATGGATTTCTCCACATCGTTTTCAAGAACCGTTACACTTGCGTCGATCAGTGCTTCACCGGTGGCAGCATCTACAATTTTAACCTTCATATCGGCACACTCTTTTTTGAAGTAATAGATGTCGTCATTGAGTTCTTGTGCCTTGCGATTGCTGGTAAAATAACCCGTATTGCCTTCGGTGGTGATGCAGATACCAAAATCATCGTCAGAACTATTCATCGGCGAACCCAGATTCTGCGGATCGCTATTGTTTTCGACGATGTAAAGGTCCAATCCGCCCAAACCATAATGGCCATTGGAACTGAAATACACATCACCATTGGGCGCTTGGTAGGGGAAAACCTCGTTACCTGGTGTATTGATTTTATCACCCAAATTGATGGGGTTGGTCCATGCGGATCCGTCCCACTCCGACTTCCATAGATCCATTCCTCCTTGTCCACCTGGGCGATCGCTTGCAAAAAACAAGAACGCACCATCCTTGGAGAGAGCCGGGTGAGCAGTATTGTATTCATCGCTATTGAATGGAAATGGTTGCGGCTCCGACCATGCTGTTCCATTTTTGGAGGAAAAGAAAATTTTAAGCTTGATTTTAAAATCATCCTGCCCCATTGATTTTTTGTCCTCTGCATTGTTTCGTGTAAAGTACATGGTGTTTCCATCGGCACTAAAGCACGCTGGACCATCATTGAATTTGGAAGCAATCTCTTCTGCAAAGGGAGCAGGAAAAGAAAAGTTGATATCGCTTCCTTGCGCATAATGCAAGGACATAAATTTTTGTCCTGTCCATGCATGTACATTGGTCAAAATACCGGCCTCACCACGATTGCTGGCAAATACAAGTCCTTCGCCATAGATGGTGGGACACATATCATTTTGATCCGAATTCAAGGTGACTTTTTCTACCTTATAGAATGCTTCAGTGGCCAGCAATTCTGCGTGTTTTTCTATGCCCTTCTTGAGATTCGCTGCGCGGCTGTCATTGGGATAAGCTTTAAAAAAATCATCCGCAGCGCGCGCTGCATCATCGTATTTCTCGTTTTCCATTAGGCTTAAAGCATAATAGAAATAATGGTCAGCAGTAGGTGTGCCCTCATACACTACTTTGTAATAAGCATACTCCGCCTTGGCCGACCGACGGGTCATTCGGTAGCATTCCGCCAAATTGGCCCAATCGCTCATATTGGTGGAATCCGAAGCCAAACTCGACTCGTATTGTTTGATTGCGCTTTCGTAGGCCAAACGACCCATCTTTTGTTCTGCAAATTTGTTTTGTGCCGAAACGTGTCCAACACAGCAAAGCAAAGCGGCGCTTACTAGGATAATTTTACTATTGATCATGTGTATCAAATCTTTAGAAATATCGGGGTGAAACCACCTTGTCTTTTTGGAAATTGAAATCGTATCCGATCATCAGTTCATGCGATCCCGAATGAAAATTTCCCAAACGCGAGGTCGCATAATCATAACTGTAACCCGCTCTGAGTTGTTGATTGATTTGAGCACCTACTAGTACATTGATGGCATCGCCAGAGCGGTAACCCAATCCGGCCCACAATCTATCTCTGTAAATCGCCATGGCATTGACATCCAACTCGACGGGTGCGCCCGACGCAGCTTTTAGCATCATAGATGGCTTCACTTTAAAATCGGAATTGATCGAATGAAGACTTCCTGCGGTTATGAAATAATGCCAATCGGTCATATTGAATCGATTGCTTACCTCTCCACTGGTGCCGTCCAATCGATTTTGCAACAAACGAGGAATCGAGAATCCAGCATACCATTTTGGAGTCAAGTAATACGTTCCGAATCCCATGTTGGGTGCCAAACGTCGGCCAGTATTGGTCGCAAACTGATTGTCGTTGATCAGGCCCAATGAAGAGAGATTTTCGCTGATTCCAGCCAGTCCCAATTGCAAACCGAAGCTCAAATTGTTTTTACCCATTTGAATTCGATAGGCCCCATTGGCATTGATTTGAGTCCGCTTGCTCACGCCAATTGACTCGTTAAGAAAGGTCAGGCCTGCACCAATTTTGTTATTGAAAATAGGCTTATGAGCACTCAAGGTCTGGGTATTGGGCGCGCCATCGAGACCCACCCATTGCTGGCGTACCAAGGCAGTGGTAGACAGGAATTCTCGCGAACCCGCATACGCAGGATTGATGTACAGTTCATTGAACATGTACTGCGTAAACATTGGATCATTTTGACTCCACACTTCAGGAGCACAAGCCATCGCAAGGCATATCCACAGTATTTTGATTGAATTCTTCATCTTACTAATATTTTAAATGCACTGCTATTTTTGATCGTATTTAAGTACAATAAACCCTTTGAGTTCAGGGCTACCATCGCCCTTATCCAGGACATAGAAATAGGTGCCTTCAGGAAGCAAACTTCCGATCACAACACCCAGCGCTTCCGATGTTCCATCCCAAGCAGATAGATTGGAATATCCATCGCGTTGATACACCACATTGCCCCATCGATTGAACACCACAACATTGTTGTTGGGATACAAGTCGATATTTTCTATGATGAATGTATCGCCTATTCCGTCGTTGTTTGGTGAGAATCCGCCTGGAACATGTACTTCCGAATCGTTGTTTGACGGATCATCTTCCACCACAATGTATACCCAAGCTCCATAACAGTTGCCCAAATCATCGCACGCATTGTATGTGAGACTGTCGAGACCCACAAAATCTTGATCAGGTGTATAACTGAATGTGCCGTCTGGAGCCATTGTAATCGTACCATTGGCCGGAGGAATAATCACATTGTAAATAAAGCCTTGGGTATTTACATCGTTGATCGATACATCGTGTGTCAATTCGCCATTCTCAACAACCAAATAATAGTCGTCGACCGCATCTGGAATCGGAATCAACTCCACAACATTGATGATCACGACCGCGGTATCGCATAAAGCAGTATCGCATAGTACGTAAACAAAGGTATCTTGGCCGATAAATCCATCTTCCGGCACATAACTGAATGTACCATCGGAATCGAGCACAAGGACTCCATTATCAACATCGTCAATTAGATCAATGGTCAATTCTGTTGTGCCATCATCGGTGTCGTTCACCATTACATCGTCCTCGAGCGTATTGCCCTCGGTGATGGTGTAGTTGTCATCGACGGCCAAGGGGCTATCGTTGATGGGCCATACCAATATCGTAACCACGGCAGTATCGCATACATCGCTGGTATCGCAGGCCACGTATTCGAAAGTGATTTGGCCAGAGAAATCAGCTGGTGGCGTATAGGTAAAGCTACCGTCGGTATTGAATACGAGTGTCCCCAACGCTGGTGGCACATTGACTTGATAAGCCAAGGTATCCAGCATCAAATCATTGGTGGCGACCGTATTGATCAAGACACCATCTTCATCCATTTCAAAGGTGTCATCAATAGCACCAGGATACAACGATGGATCAATCACATTGAAGTAAACCCATACCGTATCGCATAGATCAGTGGTGTCGCACACCGCATAAGACAAGGAGTCCGTACCAAAGAAGCCATCATTGGCGGTGTAGTTCAGTTGCCCCAATGCATCCAAACTAGCCGTTCCATTTGAGGCTTGTGTCACGATACCAAATGACAAGGGATCATTATCTGGATCTGAGTCGTTCGACGCTACATCACCAATGAATGGGGTATTACCAATGACATCAAAATAATCCTCCACACCGATTGGCGCGTCCAGAACATTTACCACTGTAATATAAACATAGGCAGAGTCGCACCATCCATTTCCATCGCACACCTCATAATACAATGTATCTGTGCCGTAGAAGTCGGGGTTACCAATGTACTCAAAAGTTCCATCACCCGCCCAACTCAATAGACCATTGGATGCGCCATCCAATAATGTGAAGCTGGATGCAGTTGGATCGTTGAGTAGATCATTACCAGCAACATCGCCTGAGAGGATGATTTCCTCATCGACTAGATATACATCATCTATCGCGAGTTGTATCAGTGTTGCATCGCCCACTGTGATATATACGATCGCTGTATCGCATGCATCGGTGGTATCGCACAAAGCGTAGATCAAACTATCTAAACCTTCAAATCCTGAATTTGGTGTGTATTCGAAAGTTCCATCGCCCAACCAATTGACAACACCATTGTCCACATCGTCCACCACGGTGTACGTGCCTTCGGTATCGTCGATATCGCTATCGTTCAAAGCCACATCGCCCAATAACACTTCATCCATGTTGATGGACAAGGTATCGTTCACGGCATCGGGTGCGTCGTTGATCGGCAACACATCGATGAATACCCATGATGTATCGCATGTATTGGCTATATTGCATGCGGCATACTGAATGGAGTCCGCTCCAAAGAAATCCGCATTTGGCGTATATTCAAAAGTACCATCGGCATTCCATACCACCGTTCCGTTTTGGGCATCCAGTACAATTTCGTAAGTCAAGTCTGCCACATCCACAGCGGTATCCACCAATACTTCATCTTCGTTGACAACAAATGAATCATCGGTATCACATAGTGGATTACCCGCCAAGGCATTGGGATCGCAGGGGTTCAATGGATCGGTGCTATTGTCTACCTCATCACCATCGAGAATACCATCGCCATCGGTGTCTGGATTGAGTGGATCAGTGCCCACTACTTCCTCTTCGTCGTTGGCCAAATTATCGCCATCACAATCTCCATCAGCCACAGCCAAGGCATTTGGATCGCAAGGATTCAATGGATCGGTGCTGTTGTCTACCTCATCGCCATCGAGAATACCGTCGCCATCGGTGTCGGGGTTGAGTGGATCGGTGCCGACCACTTCCTCTTCTTCGTTGGCCAAATTGTCGTTGTCGCAATCGCCATTGGCTACTGCCAAGGCATTGGGATCGCAAGGATTCAATGGATCGGTGCTGTTGTCTACCTCATCACCATCGAGAATACCATCGCTATCGGTGTCTTCCAACAATGGATCGGTGCCAATAACTTCTTCTTCACTATTCATCAATCCATCGTTGTCGCAATCGCTTGCATCATTGCCAAGTGGATTAGGATCACAAGCATTGAGTGGATCAGAACCGTTTGTTATTTCATCGCCATCATTAAGGCCATCATCATCCGTATCGGGATCCGTATTATCGGTACCCGCAAGAATTTCACCTGCATTGTCCAAGCCGTCGTTGTCGCAATCGTTGGTTGCAAGCGCGTTAACATTTGGATCGCATGCATTCAATGGATCAGAGCCACCGTTGACTTCATCGCCATCGGTCAAGCCATCGCCATCGGTATCGGGATTGGTATTGTCTGTGCCCGCAAGAATTTCACCTGCATTGTCCAAACCGTCGTTGTCGCAATCGTTGGTTGCAAGCGCGTTGA
>CANHSF010000113.1 GCA_947463065.1 Flavobacteriales bacterium
AGTCCTTTTCAGCATGCGCCTTCTTGAGCTCGCTCAATGCGTTGTCGATTTCGCCTCGCTTATCAGCAGGAATCTTATCTCCAAACTCGTTCAATTGCTTCTCCGTTTGGAAAATCAATGTATCGGCTTGATTGATCGTATCCGCTTCTTCTCTGGCTTTTCGATCGGCGTCAGCGTTCATCTCTGCTTCGCGCTTCATCTTTTCGATTTCTTCTTTGCTCAATCCAGAGCTCGCCTGAATTCGAATGTTTTGCTCCTTGCCTGTCGCCTTGTCTTTTGCGCTTACACTGATGATACCGTTGGCATCGATGTCGAAAGCCACCTCGATTTGAGGAACGCCGCGAGGTGCTGGTGGCAATCCATCCAAGTGGAACTTACCGATGGTGCGGTTGTCGCGTGCCATTGCGCGCTCACCCTGAAGTACGTGAATCTCTACGCTTGGCTGATTGTCGCTGGCTGTGCTGAACGTTTCGCTTTTCTTGGTTGGAATGGTCGTGTTGGACTCAATCAACTTGGTGAATACTCCGCCCATCGTTTCAATGCCCAATGAAAGCGGCGTCACATCCAACAACAATACATCCTTCACCTCGCCGGTTAATACACCGCCTTGAATTGCTGCTCCAATGGCAACCACCTCATCGGGGTTAACTCCTTTGGATGGCTCCTTGCCAAAAAACTTCTTAACCGCCTCTTGGATAGCTGGAATACGTGTCGATCCACCCACCAAAATAACTTCGTTGATATCGTTTACAGAAAGTCCAGCCTTCTTCAATGCACTAGCACATGGCTCAATCGTGCGCTGAATAAGTGAATCTGCCAATTGCTCAAATTTCGATTTGGTCAATGTCTTTACCAAGTGCTTTGGCATTCCATCCACCGGCATGATGTATGGCAAATTGATCTCCGTGCTCGTGCTGCTCGACAATTCAATTTTTGCCTTTTCAGCAGCCTCTTTCAAACGCTGCAAAGCCATTGGATCTTTGGACAAGTCCAATTGACTGCTATTGTCATTTTTAAACTCTTGAACCAACCAATCAATGATCACTTGGTCAAAATCGTCGCCTCCCAAGTGGGTATCGCCATCGGTAGACAAAACCTCAAAAACACCGTCGCCCAACTCCAAGATCGATACGTCATGCGTACCTCCACCGCAGTCAAACACTACGATTTTCACATCGTGGGACTTCTTGTCCAATCCATAAGCCAATGCCGCAGCCGTTGGCTCATTGATGATCCGCTTTACCGTCAATCCGGCAATCTCACCGGCTTCTTTGGTCGCCTGACGCTGTGCATCATTGAAGTAAGCCGGAACGGTAATCACCGCCTCAGTTACTTCATGGCCCAAATAGTCTTCTGCCGTTTTCTTCATCTTTTGAAGAATCATGGCCGATATCTCTTGGGCGGTATATAATCTATCGTCGATTTTTACACGTGGTGTATTGCCATCGCCTTTCACAACGCTGTATGGAACGCGTGACGCTTCTCTTTGACTCTCATCATAGCCGCTTCCCATGAAACGCTTAATCGAATAAACGGTTTTTGTCGGGTTGGTGATGGCTTGACGCTTGGCCGGATCCCCAACCTTGCGCTCTCCTCCTTCCACAAATGCCACCACAGACGGCGTGGTGCGCTTTCCTTCACTGTTCGCAATCACTACGGGCTCATTTCCCTCCATCACCGCTACGCAGCTGTTGGTGGTTCCCAAGTCGATGCCTATTACTTTGCTCATTGTGTTGAATTTTTTCTATGGTTATTATTCTTGCTGCGCCGCATTTCAATCTTAGTGCCATGCCCCTTTTCCCGTCAATTTCGGCAATTGTGTCAGTTTTAAGTGGAAACAGGCATTCCCAATTGGCAGCAAAAAAGGGAAATATGTGCCATTTCATGCATCCTTTGGCGGCCAACCGCATTCCTTTTGTCGGGTCAACCCGGTTTGGTGTCTTACCGCCTCTTTGCTAGATTTGCGCCCCTGCCAAAGACGGTCAGGTCAAATAAATACACTCATGAAACAAATAGTTGTAATCGGTGCAGGTCAGATGGGCAATGGAATCGCACACGTATTCGCGCAAAGTGGATTCTCAACGGCATTGGTCGACATTCGCCAAGAAAGCCTCGACAAAGCAATGGCCACCATCTCCAAAAACCTCGATCGTCAGGTGTCCAAAGGCAGCATCACCGAAGCAACCAAAACAGAGACGCTCCAACGCCTGTCGACCTCAACCGACATGGCTGCATCATGCGCAACAGCCGACCTCGTGGTAGAGGCTGCCACCGAAAACATCGATCTCAAACTGAAGATATTCGCAGACTTGGATCGCATGGCTCCCGCACATTGCATTTTGGCCTCCAACACCAGCTCGATCTCCATCACCCGCATCGCTGCTGCAACTCAGCGTCCTGAAAAAGTCATTGGCATGCACTTCATGAATCCCGTGCCGGTCATGAAATTGGTAGAGGTCATTCGCGGATATTCAACATCCAATGATGTGACCAGCACCATCCTGCAACTCTCGCTCAACTTGGGCAAATCACCGGTCGAAGTCAACGACCTGCCGGGCTTCGTGGCCAATAAAATCCTCATGCCCATGATCAATGAGGCCATTTATACCTTGTACGAAGGAACAGCCGGGGTAGAAGAAATTGACACGGTCATGAAACTCGGCATGGCGCACCCCATGGGGCCTTTGCGGTTGGCAGATTTTATCGGTTTGGACACTTGCCTGAGCATCCTGCGTGTTTTGCACGATGGCTTTGGTAACCCCAAATACGCGCCTTGCCCGCTTCTGGTCAACATGGTGACTGCCAAAAAATTGGGCGACAAAACAGGTGAAGGGTTCTACAACTACGCAGACCCCAAAAACCCTGTCGTTGCAGCATTTTTCCAAAAGAAGTAAATCCTCGCGAACAGCTCTTCCATCCTGTTATTTGCGCCGTGGTTGACCGACGTCGGTGTTCCGACGTACTATGGCATACACGCGCATTTTGTCATTGCTCAGCAACTGCATTACCTCAAAACGTTTGGCCAATCGCCCTGTAATCTGCCATTCCACCAATTCCGCAGTATGCTGACCCTGCTTGATTTCCAAGGTATCCGCAAACGGCTCTTTCGATGATGCCTTCAACTGGACATCTTGAAAGGTGCTGTCGGACAATATCAAGTAGCGCAAGGCAATTTCTCGGTTGGACGTGTTGACCACATGAACGGTAAATGGGACTTTTTTCTCCTCCACAGGCGGCGGATTGACCAACCATGGCCGGGGATTCTGCACTTCCTCAAACAACTCTCTCTCCGGTTGATACAAGTGCGGAAAACCATCGGGTCGACTCAAATCCACTCGCGAAGTTTCAACGCCTTCTTCGTTGTACGTATAGATGTAATTCCAATACTGAATGCCCCCATCTGGTGCGGATGAATAATCCAGTTTACTCACTTGACCATTGGGATAATAACTGACATCAACCCCTGCATGACCGCCGATTTTGCGCAATTCAAATTCGACCAATCGCTCTCCTTTGCTGTTCCACGCCTCAAACTTTCCCCAATGTTCGTTTTGGTCCCATGACTCTGTAGTCGAAACCTGTTTGTTGGCATGGTAACAGGTGGTGCGCCTTCCATCGGCAGCTTTGATGGTTTTGCAGTTGAGCTGTGCCCATGCGCTCTGCGACATAACGAACATCGCCACCAGCACTGCGGACCATATCAAGCCAATTTTTGTTTTTCCTCTCATGTTCTTGCTGGTTGTATTTTTAAGCGCAAAAACCAATATCGCGCCAAAACCCATCACCAACGGCGTCATAAAAGTACAAATGGAAAATGAGTTGCCTACAATTGGATTACATTTGACTCGATGCAAGAGATTATTCGCATAACAGCGCTAACCAAGTTTTACACCATCGGCCAAGAGACCATCAAGGCCCTCAATGGTGTGGATTTGTCCATCAATAAAAATGAATATGTCGCTTTGATGGGGCCCAGTGGTTCCGGAAAAAGCACCATCATGAATATCATCGGCTGTCTCGACACCCCAAGCAGCGGAAGCTACTTCCTCAACGGCCCTGATGTCGCTGGTTTGACCGACAACCAATTGGCCGAAATCCGAAACAAAGAAATTGGTTTCGTTTTCCAAACCTTCAATCTGCTTCCTCGATACACGGCCATTGACAATGTCGCTTTGCCACTGATCTATTCGGGGGTACCCGTTGCCGAACGCCGCGCTAGGGCCGAAAAAACGTTGAAAATGGTTGGACTTGGTGATCGCATGCACCACAAACCCAATGAACTTTCGGGAGGCCAGCGCCAACGCGTAGCCGTTGCTCGAGCTTTGATCAACAATCCGTCGATTATCCTCGCTGACGAGCCTACTGGTAACCTCGATACCAAAACCAGCTACGAGATCATGGCGCTCTTTCAAGACATTCACGACGCGGGCAATACCATTATTGTCGTGACCCACGAGGAAGACATCGCTCGCCATGCCCACCGCATCGTGCGACTTCGCGATGGTATCATTGAAAAGGATGAGGCCAATTCGCCCCAACGTCTGAACAAATAGCGGCCCCGCGGCTCATGTGCCGCTCGTGCAATCAACAAGCGCCAACCCATGACCGCGCCCCCATCCAACCCCTTTGTGAGATTCATGGCGCTCCATTTTAATGGCTTGCAGGTTTCAACTACCTTTGCGCCCTCAAAAATTACAATTCGGCATGGCTTCACATACTGACATTGCGGTCCTTTACGCAAATAAACCCCTCGATACACAAGTGACTGTCAAGGCTTGGGTACGCACCTTTCGCAACGATCAGTTTTTGGCCGTGAGCGATGGCACCACCATTCGCACGCTGCAAATCGTGTTGAACAAGGAAGAACACGACGAAGCCAAGTTGAAAAAACTCAACACAGGGGCTTGCATCAGTGCGTCGGGTATTTTAAAACCCTCCTTGGGCAAAGGACAAGACATCGAACTCATCGCCGATCAATTGGAGATTTTGGGGGAATGCGATCCCAATGAATTCCCCATTCAGATGAAGCGCCATACATTGGACTTCTTGCGCGAAAAAGCGCATTTGCGTTTCCGCACCAATACTTTCGGCGCTGTTTTCCGCTTGCGTCACCACTTGGCCTTTGCGATTCACGCCTTCTTCAACGAAAGGGGCTTCTTCTACTTGCACGCACCCATCATTACAGGCAGTGATGCCGAAGGAGCGGGCGAAATGTTCAAAGTGACCAACCTCGACCTCAACAATGTGCCTCGCACGGAAGATGGCGGTGTAGACTTCAGCCAAGACTTCTTCGGAAAACCCGCTAATCTTACCGTGAGCGGCCAATTGGAAGCTGAACTTGCGGCTTTGGCCTTGAGCAAAGTCTACACTTTTGGACCCACGTTTCGCGCTGAAAACTCCAATACTAGTCGCCACCTCGCTGAGTTTTGGATGATCGAACCCGAAGTAGCATTCAACGATATTGTGGCCAACCAAGATTTGGCCGAGAGTTTTTTGAAATACTGTTTCAACTACGCCTTGAAACACGGTCGCGAGGACTTGGAGTTCTTGCAAGAGCGTGAAATCAACGAGGACAAATTGAAACCCGTCGAGGATCGTCAAAGCATGCCGTTGATTCAGCGTTTGGAATTTGTCGCCAACAACGAGTTTGAGCGCATCACTTACACCGAAGCCATAGACATATTGCTCAACAGCAATCACTATAAGAAGAAAAAATTCAAATTCGATGTCAAATGGGGCATCGATTTGCAAAGCGAACACGAGCGCTACTTGGTGGAGAAACACTTCCAAAAGCCTGTGATCATTACCGGTTATCCTGCTGCCATTAAAGCATTTTATATGCGCATGAACGAGCCCGATGCGCAAGGTCGCGAAACGGTAGCAGCAATGGATATTTTGGTGCCCGGCATCGGCGAAATCATCGGCGGATCACAACGCGAAGAGCGCTACGATGTGTTGGTTCAAAAGTGCAAGCAGTTCAATATCCCCGAAGATCACATTTGGTGGTACCTCGAAACCCGCAAATTTGGAACTTGCCCGCACGCAGGATTCGGCTTGGGCTTTGAGCGATTGATCATGTACGTTACGGGAATGCAAAACATCCGCGATGTGATTCCATTCCCGCGCACCCCGTTGAACGCAGAGTTCTAATCCCTAAAAATAAAAGAGGCTACCCGATTGAGGTAGCCTTTTCTTTTTCATCGTTCCGGATATTGGGATCATTTCTTCTTTACACCAGTTGCGGGTTTAACACCACCCTTCGCTGGTTGCTTCGACGAAGGCCTCGGACCTGAAGGTTTCGGTGCTGGTGGATTGGGACGCGTTTTGGGGCCATTGGGCTTAGGTTCCGTTCTCACCGGTTCCCGACGCACAGGTTTCTTAGCTTTATCGATATCCTTACCCGATGTAGGTCGCTGCTCCACTTTTGATTTCTTGATCTCCTGAGCGTTGTCATTGCCGTCTGAATGATCCCCATCGTTTTGGGAACCACCACTTGTGTTAGCGCTTGACGTAGTCATCCCTTTGTTGTCGCGACTGATGGCATAGTTTATTGATCGATCCGTCACCAACGGCGACACCAGCACATTTTGAGCACCCGCTGCCCATCCATTGCTGCAGTGAATGACCATTCTCCGATTATAAAATGCACCCCAATATCCACAACGCGCGTAATACAAATGGCGTGCACGGCATTGCCAACGCGACCACCAAGAGGGATAAACACCGTACTGCCATGTCCACAATGGTGCAAGAAATTGATCGGCATAAATGCCATTCACGCAGTCCCAAAAATACACATTGCACCAATCCACGGTGACCAAATCTGCTACCGCAGGTCCACCCTTAGCTTTAGTCATCACTTCGTCTTTGGGTGAATATACCATTTGCGAACCATATACATAGGCATCCCCAATGATCTCCAACACAACCGTCTCAGGCCCTGTCTTCTCCATGGCGATGATGGCCACATCATGCGACTCCTTTTCATTCACATCTACCGAAAGCACAATAGCTTTATTGTCGCCATCTGCCTCAAGACGCATGTCGATAAAATCCGCTTTGCCATCCTGATTCAGGTCCAGATTGTTGACTTCGGATGATTCTGAATTCAAATTTTTCAGAAAACCGTCAAGATCCTTGCTGGTTTTGAAAACCTCAAGCACACCGGGTAAGCTAAGTTGATCGCCGTCGAAGCCCGTTGAATCCGCAGAAGTCTGTGCGCTTGCCCCAAGCATCAGGACAGCAGCTACGAAAGAAAGTATAGTTTTTCTCATGTCGGTGAAGAATTAATGTTTGATCTAAGAGCTCAAAAACCATGGAAGGTTTAAAATGCGCTGGTTAGCGCCAATTTAATTCATTTTACCTTCCGTACGACACGAAAGAAATGCATTTATTTCGACTCTAGATCAAAAAACGGTCTTGCGCACTGTCCGCGCAAGGCCATCAAAAAGGGCGCCTTCAAGGTCAGCCTCACCGCAGATCCCTTGGCCTCCTTGGATCAACGCCAGCCCAGACACCCCTTTATGGTGTTGGATTTGCGTTATTCCTGCCTCTGTTTTCTTACTTCGTTCGACATACCCTATCTTTGCCCCTTCATTTTTGACTTTACCGATACTTATGTTGAACATTGTATTATTTGGCCCTCCGGGTGCCGGAAAAGGCACTCAAAGCGAATTCCTGATCAAAAAGTACCAATTGGTGCACCTGAGCACAGGCGATATCTTTCGGTTCAACATCAAAAATGCAACTCCGCTGGGCACCTTGGCCAAAAGCTTCATGGACAAAGGCGAACTGGTTCCCGACCAGGTGACCATCTCCATGTTGGAAAGCGAAGTCAACAAACACAATGACGCCCAAGGGTTCATCTTCGACGGATTTCCCAGAACCGAAGCACAAGCTGAGGCATTGGAAACTTTTTTATCCAGCAAAGGGGAAACCATTACCTGCATGTTGGCTTTGGAAGTGGGCGAAGAAGAACTAAAAAACCGTCTTCTCGAGCGCGCCAAAACAAGCGGACGTCCTGACGATGCCGACCCGCAAATCATTCAAAACCGCATCGATGTTTACAATCGCGAGACCGCTCCCGTAGCCAATTACTACAAACAGCGCTCAAAATACCACGGCATCGATGGCATTGGAACCATTGCCGAAATCAGTGAACGCCTGTTTCACGCTATTGAGGCCACTGTTAACCCTTAACCCAACCGGATTTCCGTGTTGTAAAAACTGCTTCTTTCATGTCGGATAGTAACTTCATCGATTATGTAAAAATTTGCTGCCGATCTGGTAAAGGTGGAGCGGGTAGTTCGCATTTTAGAAGAGAAAAATTTGTTCCATTTGGCGGACCCGATGGCGGCGATGGTGGCCGTGGAGGTCACATCATTTTACGCGGCAGCAAAGACGTTTGGACCTTATTGCACTTGAAGTATCGCAAACATGTCATTGCAGAGGATGGTCAAAACGGCAGCGGCGCGCGCAAATCGGGTGCGCAAGGCAAAGACGAAATCTTATTGGTACCGCTCGGTACTGTAGCCAAAGACTTTGATACCGGCAAAATTGAATTTGAAGTTACCGAAGACGGGCAAGAATTTGTGCTCACCAAAGGTGGTCGTGGAGGTTTGGGCAACGACCACTTCAAAACCAGCACCAATCAAGCTCCAACCCATGCCCAACCCGGAGAACCGGGCCTTGAGCAATGGAAGATTCTTGAGCTCAAAGTGCTGGCCGATGTCGGATTGGTAGGCTTTCCCAATGCAGGCAAATCCACTTTGCTCAGTGTAGTCAGCGCAGCCAAACCTGAAATTGCCGATTATCCCTTTACCACCTTGGTGCCCAACCTGGGAATGGTGAGGTACCGCGGAGACCGCTCATTTGTGATGGCCGACATTCCAGGCATCATTGAAGGGGCCAGTGAAGGTCGTGGCCTCGGGCATCGTTTCTTGCGCCATATCGAACGCAACTCAACACTGCTGTTTATGGTTGCGTGCGATAGTCCGGACATCCAAAAGGAATATAGCATCCTGGTCAATGAGCTAAAGAACTACAACCCCGACCTGCTCGATAAAAAGCGCATTCTTGCTATCACCAAATCGGATATGTTGGATGAAGTCATGATGGAGCAAATGAAACCACTCTTGCCGGAAGGTGTTCCTTCGATTTTCATTTCATCCGTTGCTCAGTTCAATATTGATGCTTTGAAGGATATGATCTGGTTGCAAATCAATTCCGATTGATCTTACCCATTCGCAAAAGCGGAGGGCAATTGCATTTGACCAAGCCATCGCAAATCCACATCAGTCGATTTATTGTATCAACTCGAATTTGCGTTTTAAAATTTGGAATTCTACTCTTCGGTTTTGCGTACGGCCCACTTCTGTGGTATTGTCTGCAACAGGCAATTCTTTGCCGAAATAACTCATCTGAAGCCGTTCTTTGTCGATGCCAAGTCGAATCAACTCATCAATGACCCGCTGGGCCCGTCGACGCGATAAGTCGAGATTGTATGCTTCTGAGCCCTGGATATCGGTATAGCCCGAAATCTCCATATACATGGCTCGGTTCTTCTTAAGAAGTTGGTAGACCTCCATGATTTGCATGTGCGCCGAATCGGTCAAAACATCTTGGTCAAAGTCAAAAAGTATGGCATCCAGAGAAATTCGGTCGTATTCTTTGAGCTCCAACGGCGGGTCCACTGCCATCGAGGCCAAAACATCGTTCTCGCAACTGCATTGGCTGCGCTGTTGAACGGGCTTCACCGATACTTTATCCACATAACAATACGCCCAAGTGTCTTGTGCTTTCGCACCCAATTCTGCAGTTCGCTTGATGATCTTCAATGCCCGGTCTGGCTTAAAATTGCCTATAGTAAGATACATTTCTCCACCCTTTGCTTGATAAACGTCGCTGATGAGCATCCAGCCCTCGCTATAATCCAACATATTGAAACGTGGGTTACCGACGGCCGGGGTGGCTTCAATGACGCCCATCTTCTTGTTTTCGATCTTATCGCTTGTCAATGCCACTGCTATTCCATCGCACACATAAGCGCAATAATCGGCTGCTGAAACATAAAACTCAATGCACACCATTTCACCAGCAACCAACGGCCGCGACAATTGCGTTTGGATGTATTCGCGGTAATTTTTGTTGCCTCCTACCGAATACACCACCATGCCGATATATCCGTCGCCGTCTTTGGCTTCCTGCTGGCCGAACACATTTTTCGGAACTCCTACTTTGTCGCTACATGCATTGAAATAATCGGGGGTACCGTCGCTGGGCTGCCACCAGCCCGCCACTGTTGTCAAACTCTGTTGATTGAAGTTGCCCGGGCAATAGCTCTTCTGCTCAAAGCTCCCATTGCTCACCAAATCCTGAGCACAGATCGGCGCCATCAACACGATTAAACATATGGTACACAGGCTTAATTTCACGATAGCAATAACTTGTAAAATGAGAAATTATTGGCATTTGAATGATTTTCTTATCCATTTGCCATTGTCAATTAGTGCTGTCAATTGCTCAAAAAATCGCGCCAAAAAAAAGGCGC
>CANHSF010000114.1 GCA_947463065.1 Flavobacteriales bacterium
ACTCCGCGCAGCACATCGCCTTCGGATAAGCTCAGTGCACTCGGGCCTTCGTCTACGCTCAGTCACCGAAGTGCATTGTCCTTCGATGGGGCTTTTTTTTGATTGTGGAGAAGGAGGTGATTGTGCGTCGGTTCATTGGCCCGCCTTCGTCTCCGCTCAGTCGGCGAAGTGATTGTGCTTCGGTTGCACTCAGTCGGCGAAGTGATAGTGCTTCGTCTCCGCTCAGTCGGCGAAGTGAATGTGCTTCGAAGGTGTAGTCGATGGTAATGAGAGATCGGTAATGAGCGTGCATTGGACCGCCTTCGTCTCCGCCTTGGATTCAATTATTTGCACACGACATTGGTGCGCATGGTCATGGGCACTTTCATTTCATCGCCTCCGTCTATTTTCATGGTCATGTGTCCATCAAAAAATTGATCGTATTTCGCTGACAAGACCCAGCCTGTTTTGGTATCGATGCGCATATCGGTTTTGATTTCGCCGTCCAAAAAATAACGAAACTCTGTTCCGCTTTGCATTTGCACCGTTTCTTTTGAAAAGTCAATTTCACCGCGGCCTTCAATCACATCCACCCTATCATCTTGGGTTGCATAGCGGTAAGTATTCTCCACACCAGCATCTAAGGTTCCACTCAATCGCGTCTTGGTGGTCCATTGCTCACCGACGGCCACCGCTCGGCGCGGGTAAATCAGTGTCAACAACTCCATACTGCCCTCAATTGCTTTTTCGCCCAAAGACGGACTCATTTGTGCATACAACTGCCCTTTTTCGGCGTCGGTCATATCCTCCAAGGTCATCACCGCCTCCAATAGCATTTCCTCGGCTCCGCGCACATCGGTTACCTCACCGTAGGATGTGATGTCCAATTAGAACGTGCCGAGCGTCATGGCGCGGAGAATGTTGCTGAATTTGTTGTCTGCGGCGGTATCGGTTGAATTCCCAGCCAACTCAACGCCCATCATTTTCATCTCAAACGACATGCTTTCGTATTTCACTTGCAACGTGTAACTCTCTTCGCTGGATTGCAAAACCTTGTAGCTCATGCTTCCAGCAAACACCATTTCCACCTCCGTTTTGGTTCCTGAATACTCGCTATTGACCAATGTGGTGCTCTTTTGATCAAGATGGTAAACAGCGTCCTTTTGAAGATTGAGTTTCAAATCTTTTTTTTGCGCATTGGACAATAGCGATGCGGCGAGAAAAAAAACAATTGCGAGGTGTTTCATGCATGTATATTTCCGCCAAAGGTAATGGAATTGGCCGCACGATGTGATTTGGAAGCCCAGGTGTGATCTTGGGCCTTTGTTGCAAAAAAAAGCGGCTCCGAAGAGCCGCTTTCAAACTATCGAATGCTGTGCATTAAACTACACCTTGATCCAACATCGCATCGGCAACTTTAACGAAGCCGGCAATATTGGCACCTTTCACGTAATTCACCGCATCGCCATCGGTACCGTATTTCACGCAAGCAGCATGAATGCTCTTCATGATGTTGTGCAAACGCTCATCGACCTCTTCGCGAGACCAAGACAAACGCAAGCTGTTTTGAGACATTTCCAAACCTGACGTGGCTACACCACCGGCATTGGATGCTTTGCCAGGTGCAAACAAAATTTTCTTGGCCAAGAATACATTTGTTGCTTCCAAAGTGCTCGGCAT
This sequence comes from Flavobacteriales bacterium, assembly GCA_947463065.1. Taxonomy (GTDB): domain Bacteria; phylum Bacteroidota; class Bacteroidia; order Flavobacteriales_D; family Sanyastnellaceae; genus CANHSF01. The sequence continues at coordinate 1,660 of CANHSF010000114.1, forward strand.
ATTGGCACCTTCAGCTACACAAATGCAACCGTTGGACACCAATGTGTTGGCATCGGATTCGTTCAATTCGTTTTGCGTAGCGCAAGGCAATGCGATATCGCATTTCACGCCCCAAGGCGTTTTGCCGTCCACGTATTCGCAACCGTATTTGTCAGCATATTCTTTGATGCGGCCGCGCTTTACGTTTTTCAACTCCATCAAGAAGGCCAATTTCTCAGCCGTGATGCCGTCCTTGTCGTAGATGTATCCGTTGCTATCGGAAGCGGTCACCACTTTTGCTCCCAATTGAGTTGCTTTTTCGATGGCATATTGCGCCACGTTACCGCTGCCCGAAACCACAACTGTTTTGCCTTCGAAGCTTTGGCCTTTGGTCTTCAACATTTCGGCAGCGAAATAAACGGTACCGTAACCTGTCGCCTCTGGACGGATCAATGAACCACCCCAGTTGCGGCCTTTGCCGGTCAATACGCCTGTAAACTCATTGCGCAAGCGTTTGTATTGACCAAACATGAAACCGATTTCGCGACCACCTACACCGATATCACCGGCAGGAACATCCGTATCGGCGCCGATGTGACGGGCCAGCTCGGTCATGAAGCTTTGGCAAAATGCCATCACCTCACGGTCACTTTTTCCTTTGGGATCAAAGTCAGATCCACCTTTACCACCGCCCATGGGCAATGTGGTCAATGAGTTTTTGAAAATTTGTTCGAAGCCCAAGAATTTCAATACAGAAAGATTGACGGTTGGGTGAAAGCGCAAACCGCCCTTGTAAGGACCGATGGCGCTATTGAATTCTACGCGATAGCCGCGATTCACTTGCACTTCGCCCTTGTCGTCTACCCATGGCACACGGAAGATCAATGTGCGCTCTGGCTCTGCAATGCGCTGCAAAATCTTGGCTGTTTTGTATTTGGGGTTTTCTTCGATATATGGAATAACTGCCTCAGCCACTTCCATTACCGCTTGCAAAAACTCAGGTTCATTAGGGTTTTTGCTTTTGATATCCGCCATGAAGGCATCAATCGCTGCTTGGTATTTACTTGCCATTATGCAAAAATGATTTTGAAATAAACATTAAAAGTGGGGCGAAAGTAATAGAGATTTTCGAACTTCGAATCAACTGATTTTCAGACTTGATAAAGTTCAATGTGTTGGTAATTTTTAGGCGACCAACATTGCATTATCTTTGTGCCCATAACAAAAACACCAATCAACTGATGATCAGATCATTAAATCGGAAAACAGCTTGGGTCGTGCTTCTTTTTTTGACCATTGTGGCAGTAGGATGCAAAAAAGATGATAAAAAAGAGGATGAAACGCCTTCCTCTTCAACACCGAAATTGTCGGCCAGCATTGACGGTTCGAATTTTAACGCTACGGCCATTGAATTGGGTGAAGAAGACGGTGTTTACACCCTTTCGGGCATAGCCTCGGGTGACCGCACCCTGACGCTTGTTTTCAACACCACTTCTGAAGGCACTTACGCTCTGAACTTTGATGATGTGAGCATGCTGTATTCCGTCGGTGCGGTAGCTTGGACAGTTGGCCCATCGGCCAATGGCACCATTACCATCACCGACAATGCCAATGGAAAACTCAAAGGCACTTTTCAGGCTACATTGGATGAACTTTTGTTTACTGGAACCACGGTCAATGTTACAAGTGGTACATTTGAAGGCATCGCCTACTAAATCAGTCATCGGATCTTCCTTTGCGTCATAACGGAAGATTTGGTCTATACCATTTGTTGACGCATTTATTGTTATGTGGGGTAAAATTGGAGCTTACATATTGCGCCATCGCATTCTGATCGGAATTGTGATGATTGTTCTCACTGCTTTCATGGCATACAAGAGCAAGGATCTGCGCATGTCGTATAAATTTGGGGGAATTCTACCCAAAGAAGACAGCACACTGATTGCATATGAGAATTTCATCTCACGTTTCGGTGAAGACGGCAATGTGATGGCTGTCGGTTATCGCGATCCTGCCATTTGGAAACTCGAAAACTTCAATGCGTGGCGTCAACTCATCACGGACCTGAAAGCTGTTCAAGTGGAGGTAGACGACCAACGCGTCAACATTGTTGATAGTGTTTTCAGTCCGGCGTATTGCTACGATCTGATCAAAGATACGGCCCAACTCAAATTCAATTTTCAACACGTATTCCCACGCACTATTGAGGACCAGGCCCAATTGGACAGCTTGCGCGACCGGCTTTACCACCTGCCCTTTTACAAAGGAATACTGTTCAACGACACCACCGATGCGGGCTTGATGATGGTGTTTGTCAATGCCAATATTTTCAATAGCGAAAATCGGGGCAATGCCATCGAACGCATGGTGGCTCTTACCGATGGCTTCACCCAAAAAACCGGCATACACACCTACCTCAGCGGATTGCCCTTCATTCGCACCGTAATCACCACCAAAGTCAAAGCTGAATTGCGCTTTTTTACCATCTTGTCGGCCATCATCTGCATGGTGTTATTGCTGGTGTTTTTCCGCTCTACCACCGTAACCATCGTGGTAATGAGTGTAGTAGCGGTAGGCGTAGTCATTGCCATGGGTTCCATTGCGCTCTTTGACTACCCCATTACCATGCTCATGGGATTGATCCCGCCACTGATGATCGTAACCACCGTTCCCAATTGCATTTATCTCGTCACCAAATACCATCAAGAATACAAACGCTACGGCAACAAAACGCGCGCATTGGCTCGTGTGGTTCAAAAAGCAGGCGCGGCAGCATTCATGATCAATGCAACTACAGCAGTCGGATTTGCAACATTCATTTTCACCTCAAGCGACTTGCTCAAAAACTTTGGTGTCATTGCCAGTATCAATTGCATGGGCGCATTCTTTTTGAGTTTGTTGATTTTCCCCATCGTCTATTCATTTTTGCCACCACCCACCAACCGACACCTCGGACACTTGCACAGCCCTTGGTTGGAGCGCGCCTTGGATAGGTTGATTCAATTGGTGTCGCAACACCGCCGGGTGATCTATGCCTGCACCATCGGATTCACAGCCATTGGCATTTGGGGCATCACACGCATGCACACCACGGGCAATATCGTGGACGACCTCCCCGACCACGACCGGGTCATCACCGACCTCAAGTGGTTTGAACATAACTTCAATGGAGTCATGCCTTTTGAAGTGCTCATCGACGGCAAGAAAAAAGGACAAATCACCAAAGACAAAAACCTCCAAAAAATTGAAGAACTGCAAACGCTCTTGCATCAATTCACGCTGCAAATTGGAGACACCACCATTCACCCCTTTTCGCGGTCGCTGTCGATTGTAGATGCGAGCAAGTTCATCAAACAGGCTTTCTACAATGGCGATCCCGAATACTATTCCCTTATTGCACGCGACGAACAGAGTTTTATTGGACCGTACGTGAGCGGCGATAGCTACAACACACGCGGCATCGAAAAAAACTTTTTGGATACGGCCAAAACCATGACCCGCGTGACCGCGCAGGTTGCAGATATCGGCACCACCGAAATGGATCGATTGATGCGCGAAATCAAACCGCAGGTGGATAGCATTTTTGATCCTGAGAAATACGATGTCACCCTTACCGGTACCTCCATTGTGTTTTTGGAAGGAACCAACTACTTGGTTTCCGACTTGTTCAGTTCATTGCTGTTTGGGATATTGATTATCTCGGTGATGATGGCGTTTATGTTTTGGAGTGCGCGCATGGTGGTGATTAGTTTCATCCCCAACATCATTCCGCAAATCATGACAGCGGGCATCATGGGTTTCATGAATATTCCACTCAAACCATCAACGATTTTGGTCTTCAGTATTGCCCTTGGTATTACGGTCGACAACACCATACACTACTTGGCCAAGTATCGCCAAGAATTGAAGTTCCACAATTGGAAGATCCGCCAATCGGCCTTGTTGGCCATACGCGAGACAGGTGCCAGCATGGTGTATACTTCGTTGGTGCTGTTGTTTGGATTTGGATGTTTTGCAGCTAGCGAATTTGAAGGCACACGCGCCTTGGGCGTATTGACCGCGGTAACCATTTTGGTTGCCATGTTTACCAACTTATTGGTATTGCCCGCCCTTTTGCTTTCTTACCAGCGCAGCATCACCACCAAATCGTTTGTAGAACCCTTTTTCCAGATGATGGATGAAGAAGATGACTTGCATTACGCGGATTGGGAGGTAACAAAATTGGGCGAAGGCGATGACCAAACCGTTGTAAAATAAACCTTGCTGCAGTTGGCACTTGGCGCAAACTGCACACAACAAAAACAACCATGAAAGGAATTATCCTAGCCGGAGGAAGCGGCACCCGTTTGTACCCATTGACGATGGCTGTGAGCAAACAACTCATGCCCGTGTACGACAAGCCCATGATCTATTATCCGTTGAGCACTTTGCTCTTGGCGAATATTCGAGAGATCCTCATCATCAGTACACCGCACGATTTGCCCGGTTTTCAAAAACTCTTGGGCGATGGCTCGCGCATTGGATGTTCCTTTACCTACCAAGTGCAAGAAGTCCCCAACGGACTAGCGCAAGCCTTTGTATTGGGGGAACAATTCATCGGCAAGGAAAAAGCAGCACTGGTGTTGGGTGACAATATTTTTTATGGCCGCGGCTTTGGCAACATGCTCCGTGAAAACACCGACATCGATGGCGGACTCGTCTATGCCTATCACGTGAGCGACCCAGAGCGCTACGGAGTGGTGGAATTCAATGCACAAGGACAAGCGATTAGTATTGAAGAAAAACCCAAACAACCCAAAAGCAATTATGCTGTACCGGGGCTTTACTTCTATGACAACGATGTGGTCGAAATTGCAAAAAACCTAAAGCCCAGCGCACGCGGTGAATATGAAATCACCGATGTCAATCGCGAATACTTGTCGCAAGGCCGACTCAAAGTGCAAAAAATGGATCGTGGCACAGCGTGGTTGGACACGGGTACCTTTGCCTCATTGATGCAAGCGGGCCAGTACGTTCAGGTCATCGAAGAGCGCCAAGGGTTAAAAATTGGATGTATCGAAGAAATCGCATGGCGCAGAGGTTTTATTACCGATGCAGAACTCGAGGCATTGGCTGGACCACTCATGAATAGCGGCTACGGCAAATACATCATGGAGCAATTGCGGATGGGAAAGGGATAATACGCTTGTTTCCTTCCTCTTCTTATCTCAGAGTCAAAATAAAAAATAACGAAAGCCCCGAAATGATTTTGCGGGGCTTTTTATTTTGGGATGTTGAAGGCATCAAACGATCATTGCCACATGGATGAACGTATCACTTTTCATACTAACATTTACAAAATCAATGGAATTCGAACAAAATCCATTGTTTTAGTTTTATTTCGCCATGGAAATGATCACTACTGCCACCAAATCGCTCACCGAGCTGCAACAACTCATCCAAAAAAAGATTGATGGCTATTGCCGTGTCAACGGAGAAAAACCGCTTTTTTGAACCCGTCAATTATCTCATTCAATTGCCTGGCAAACGTATGCGTCCTGCACTTTGTTTGATGTCTGCCAATCTGTTTACCGACGAACTCGATTCCATTGGAATACAGGCGCAAAATCTGTCTTATTTTACTCATTTCGATCGGTTTATTGGCCATACTCTTTATGCTGCTTTGCATGGAATATAACCATCCATAAGCCACAAAAAAGCTTATCCAATGAAGCCGATTTATCCCTGAAAAGGTGGGGGCGATTTCCGCCGGAAAAGGTGGTCACATTAGTCCGGAAAAGTGGGGTCTATTTACTCCGGAATATGGGGGCCTGTTTGGCCCGATTCTCCACTTGAGTCCATCCATTCATCATTGAATTGCCATTCTATATAGCTTGTATTTTATAAATTCCCGTTCTCGTATCTACCCATCATTGCAACCTCCCTCCAATAACGGTGTCCATGACCGTATCGGTGATTACTTGAAAGCAATTTCGTTTCGGTTGAGATTATTTTAAATTCAAAAGATCTTGATTCCCAATCCACTTGTCGGCCAATATTTGTCCTTTTCCTAACATAAATACCATATTGCCTCCGTAGTAGCCGATGTTGGCTTGAGTCAATTCTGAAATAGTAGAAGCTTCAACGATAAAGTATTCCTCCTGCATATTGGAAAAGTACACTTTTAATCTATCGACTCCTTCTATGTTTTTGTTTGAGTTTGGGTCTGTGATGACAACATAAATCAGCGATGCCCCTTTATCTTTATAACCATCCACCACATCGATGATTGGGAAAGCATCACCGATATGCACGTAATCTCGATTGCTTCTAGCTCTGGAAAGCGAAGATAGTTTAGTGGGTGAATTTATTGGTTGCTGCAAGAGGTAGCTGAGAACATTGGGGAAATTGTTGTACAAAGCCGCTTCGTATGCTGCGAGATAGATGGAATGACGAACTTCTTTTGAACTGTCACTGCAAGCGATTAGCTCATCAACAATGTTGGTATTGTTTGCCTCGGAAACTTCTTTAGCGACCAGATTCTGCAGAATTTCGAAGCTAAAAGGAGCAGAGTTGAGAAACGGATTCAATCGTGGTTTTACCGAGTCGCAGTTCATGGACGATAAAAAGAAGGCGATGGATTGGGAGGCTAGAGGAGTTGCATTATTGACTGTGTAATGGGATCGGAGCGATGCGACTTGGTCGCAGGATATTGCGCTGTCCGCTGTAGTCTCAGAGTAAGCTCTATAGAAGTTATAAAGTTGTTGGTTTTCCTGAGATTGAATAACTTCTATTCCCTTTTCAGGAGCGAACAAATCAGCTTTAACCGTTACGTTTTCATTGGATAAAATCAAGTCTATCATTGCTGGACCTGAAGTAAAGCGGTAATAACCTACTGGAAAATCTTGGGTTAGAAAAAAACTAACGCTATCCCCTACAATGGGCATTGATTCAAGAAACAACTGTTTGTTCCCTTGTTGCGTGTATATGTCCATTGACTTTTCGCTGTTATTGAGAAGATGAATTACAACCCTCGGGGCGTTATTCACAGAAGAATCGGAATGGTTTGTACAACCAAAAGAAAATAGCACGAATACACAAAGTGCAAAGAAAAATCTGCTTGCTTGCATAGGTGGTTAAATGTTTGACTTGGGCGATTGTTGAATGTAAAAGAAAAGCCCCACAAAGGGGCTTTTTAAATAAATCATCGAAAAAAGGTATTACTCTCCTGTAATTCGAAGGCGGTATCTTGTGATGAACAAGCCTTGACGCAAGTCATAATCAACTGTAGCCACTTTGGTGATTCCAGCCTTTTTGGCACATGAAGTCACGCTCAAGTCCCATGATTTCAAGCGGATGTTCAAAAAAGCACGATAAGCAACCTCAGCCTCTTTAACGGACTTGTTACCTGTTGCTGCTGTATATCCTGGAAGTGAGCAAGAGCCCATACAAAAAGTTAGGGCTGTGCCTAAAATAAATAAATACTTTTTCATAGTTATGTAGTAATCTTATTTGGCTGTTACGATTAGTTCTCTTTTTTGGAAAATCACGAAACTCGTGACCTTCATATCCACAGTTGCAATGGGTCCAGTGATGTTACCGTTTTTAGCAGCGTCAGCTACACTGAATTGCTTGTTCAATGGAATTCCCAAGATAACGTTTGTAGAGGATACGCCTCGTTTTTCTCCTATTTCGGCGTCAGATACAGCGACCGTAAACGTTGTGGAGCAAGATGCTGCCGTTAGCGCTATGCAGCTCAAAAATAAAAATTGTTTAATTTTTTTCATGTCTTTTTTAGTTTTTAATTTCCGTAAACACGAGTTACAGTCCAAGGAATAATAAAGAATTTAGTAGTGCGCTCCCAACCACCAATGGTTGTAATGTTACCTTGCTCAGCAGCAGCTTTCAAGGATGCGTCTTTTCCCATAAAAGGGCCAACTTTAGATACTCCAGTCTTTGTGCCAATTGGCTGGCCTGTTAGACCAACGCTATGACTCACCACACAAGAGGAAAAAGTACAAGCTGATAGTAGACCAATAAAAATAAGTTTTCTCATAGAATCATCTGTTAAGAATTAATATGGCCAAATATATATTAGTTCAAGCTCCGTTCCTAATTATGGCAGATTAAAATTGCCAACACATTTTATCCGACATTTTAATAATTGGAAAAGGCAAGGCTACAAATCCCAAAACTCCATCACGTGCGCCTCGCAAAAAAATCCTCAAAGGAGCAATAAAAAATATTAGAACAAAAAGCCAGCAGTGACCATCGCCATACCAACGCATTTCCATGGACTAGGAGGACAAATGAGATTCAGTGGTTTTGGTTCTGGGAGGGGTTTCTCAACTCAAAAAACTGCTCGGTTCATGGACTGGCATGGGGTGTACTAATCACGTCATCTGAGATGGCCTACTTTCATAGGAGCCAATTTTGAGAGAATTACTGCAGGCCAAATCAAATTCCTTATTGCATTGTTTTATGAATGCAATGCTATTGCTTTACGGTGTAACCTATATACAATGACTTGGTAACTAAACCGTTTATCCGAAACAATTATATCTCCCAGCCTCCCACTGTCAACAACTCATTTCACTTGTTCATCCCACCCAATTCACACAGCCCCCTCCAATTACCATTGGTAGGCCTGAGCAATGGAAATTGGCGGTAAAGTGAAGGCGGGGAATGGGCCTAAAAGAAGTGTGGGGGGTGTAGGGTGTGCGCTGGAGAAATGGAACATTTGGATTGGTTCTGCCGCGCGAAGGGTGCTCCTACCCCCCCAACGTTCTCCAAACCCTCAACTCGACCAACGTTGGCCCGGGGATTTTCGGCCTCCTGAACTTCATCTGCGGTTTTTGGTTTACTTTGCAT
>CANHSF010000115.1 GCA_947463065.1 Flavobacteriales bacterium
CTGGTCCGACGAGTTCGCCGAAACGCAAGCCAAAGCAGCGGTTTTCATGGATGTAGTGCTGCGTTCCTAAGTCCTTCGACCCTCAAAATCCCCATTCATCACCACATAGCTAAGCGCCAAGTGTTGGTTGAGGATAAAATTGTGAATAAACTGCTATATCCTTATGCTAATTATCTTGTGTAACCCAATAAAGTATGTAGATTTGCCGCGATTTTAATTCGTTTTTAACTATCAACACATAAATATTTATCGCAAGCATGAAAAGGAACGGTCTCTATCTGATGTTAGCTGTGGCAACCAGCGTGGCCATCGTGAGCTGCAACGGTCTCAAGAAAATGGACAAACTCAAAGAAGAGTTGGGTGCCGATTCAACCCCGGATCCATTGGAAGTACACGGTGACAGCATCGATTTGAAAATCACAGGCAAGTTTCCTGAAAAATATTTCGCCAAAAAGGTGTATGCCGAATCAACTCCTGTGTTGGTGTACGAGGGTGGTGAAACCGCATTCAAAATGAAGGCTTTCCAAGGAGAGAAAGCAGTGGGCAACGGCGACGTGATTCCCTACAAAACCGGAAAATCGTTCAGCTACGAGTCAACCATCGGTTACAAGCCAGCGATGGACAACAGCACCTTGCAGTTGCGCATTTACGGCAAACAAGGCAGCAAAGAAGCTACTTTCGATCCCATGGTGATCGGTACCGGTGTTATTACTACACCTTATTTGATGAAAAACGATGACAAGACGTTGGGCTGCACCGACAAGTTCATTCCTTTCGTTGAAAAGAAGCAAGAAGCCATCGTGAATTTCGACTACAACAGCAGCGCATTGAAGCCAGCTGAGTTGAAGCAAGCCGACATTACCGACTTGGGTAAATTCATCGACTCTTGCTCACGCAACCCGAAGTTGGTGATCACCAGCATCGTTATCGAATCATACGCTTCGCCTGAAGGTGAGTTGATGTTGAACGATGGTTTGGCGCAAGAGCGTGCCGAAGCCGGTAAGAAGGTTTTGGCAGACATCATCAAAAAGATGAAATTGACCAACGTCACCATCGAGAATGTCACCCTTACTCCAAAAGGTGAGGACTGGGACGGTTTTAGCCAAGCCATGACCAGTTCAAACATCGAAGACCGCAACATCATTTTGAACGTACTTCAAATGACCAAGGACTTCCAACAGCGCGAAAAGGAAATCAAAAACATCTCGAAAACATATACCGAGATTCAAAAGGTGATCTTCCCAGCATTGCGTCGTGCGACAATCCGCGTGAACTACAAAGAAATGGGCTACACCGACCAAGAGCTTTTGGCTATCGGAACATCAAATCCTTCTTCTTTGAAGTACGAGGAATTGATGAAAGCCGCTTCTTTGACCGACAACTTGGATCAAAAAGTATCAATCTACAAAGCTGCTGTTGCTAAATCGGATGCCGACTACCGCGCCAGCACCAACTTGGGCAATGTGTACTACATGCAAAACAAAATGGCCGATGCCGAACAAGCTTGGTCAAAGGCGTATAGCTTAAAGAAAACAGCCGAAACCAGCAACAACATGGGTGTAGCTACACGCATCAAAGGCGATCGCAAAGGTGCATTGACCTACTTGAATGAGGCCGGTTCTGCTCCTGAAACCAACTACAACAAAGGTTTGATCGATATCCAAAACGGTAACTACAGCGCTGCCATCTCTAAATTTGGCTCGTACAAAACTTTCAACACAGCATTGGCCAAGGTGTTGAACAAAGACAACAGCGGTGCTTCTTCTGATTTGGATGCCAGCAAAGACAGCAGCGGTCTTGCCGACTACTTGCGTGCTATCATCGCTGCGCGCAGCAACGAGAGCAGTGCAGTGGTCAACAACCTCAAGTCAGCTGTTCAAAAGGACGCTGCATTGGGAGCTAAAGCAAAGAAAGATTTGGAATTCCGCAACTTCAAGGATGCGATGAATTTCTAAGAAATTGCAGATAGAAAAGAAGGAGCCGAACTGATGTTCGGCTCTTTTTTTTGCGCAAGTTTTGTTTCTCTGTCCCCGAATTGTCGGCTCGCTTTATCTTCGCCGCATGCAAGCACGTGCTCATTTTCGCAAATACGGTTTGTTGTGGCTATCCGTCTTGGCCATTGTGTTCGTGTATTTCCATAGTGTAGAAAAGGTCACATCCAACGATCGCCTCATCCGCTATGTTGCGGTGCTTGTTCTTGCCGTCTATTTGGCTGCTGCTGCCGTCCGAAAAAAGTGGCTCATCCTTTCCAATGTATTGATTCTTTTCATCCTGTTGGTGGGATTGGAAGTCACGTGTTTTTTCCTTTTGGGTCGACCGGGCGCAAAGTTCAAAGACTTCAGTGTGCCCCAATTGCCCGATGATCACATCAGCCGTTTGGTAGGATCCATGCCTGAACCCGACTCGGTGTACCACGAATTCAAGGCAGATGGGAGGGATACACTTTTTCACTCGCACTATACCATTGATCAATGGCGCAAACGCGTTACGCCCGATTACGATTCATCGCGCTCTTCCTACGCCGCTGTTTTTGGGTGTTCAATCGCATTCGGTTTCGGGGTCGATGATACGTGCACATTCCCGTACTTCTTGCAACAACGCTCTGGCCGCTTCAACGCTTACAATTTTGCAACCAGCAGCCAGGGGACGAACCATGTGTTGGCCAAGCTCCAGAACTTGCCTTTGAAAGAGCAAGTGCGCGAAGACAATGGAGTGGGGGTTTATGTTTTCTTTTGGGATCACATCTACCGCAGTTTGGGAACCATGGCGCGCCATACCGATTGGCTGCATTTGGCGCCCAACTACGAATGGAAAGACGGCAAAGTCATACGCAATAAACTGTTCAAGGATGGCCGTCCGCTGCGGTCAGCGATGTATGAGAAGTTGTATCAAGACAACATCGTCAAGTATTTTGATCTGGATTTTCCGCTGGCTCTGCACGATGGCCATCTGGAGTTTATGGCGGAAATGGTGGCCGAGAGCAAGCGGGTGTATGCTCAAAAATTTGGCAACGATCGCTTCGTCGTGCTGATCTACCCCAATTACGTGGGGTTCAAACAAAGTGATTTCGACGCTTTCAAAGCCAAGTTAAAGGCCCGCGGGGTCTCTGTGGTAGACATGTCAAAATGGATCGATTACAGCGGCCAATACACCCTCAACGGCGATGCTCACCCCAACCCGCGCACCCACGAAATGGTTGCCGTTGAGTTCTTGAAAAGATTGGAATTGGGCCAATTCGATTAGATCGATAAGGTAATCCGACCACAAAACGTTTCCGCATTTGTGTGGTCAAGCCAATTCGGTTTTCAACGCCACAACAGCAAAGGTGATCACCTTCCCAGCGAGAAGTGGGCGAGCAATTGCTCTTTCTTTTGCGGACTGACTACAATGTTTTGGCCATTGCTCATGACCACCTCGCCGCCTTTGCCTTTGTGGTATTTGCTCACATGGTGCAAATTGATCAAATAACTTTTGTGCACACGCAAGAATCCCGATGCTTCCAACAACTCCTCATAAAACTTGAGGGTGCGGCAGATCATCATTTTGGGGCGATTGGTGAAATGAAAATCGGTGAAATTATCGTTGGCTTCGCACGTCACGATGTCCTCCAGTTTCACAACTTCGAAACCTTCCATCAGCGGCAATACCAATTTTTTTTGCTGTTCGTTGAGCACATGAAAATTGTCCAATAGCACGCGGGCTTGTGGTTTGGCTGCCGGGTTTTGCAAGCCCTTTCGCACTTTATCCACGGCCTCCACAAGATCGTCGATACTCACGGGTTTGAGCAAATAATACGCAGCGCTGCAGTTGAGTGCCTGTATGGCATAGTGGTCAAAAGCCGTCACAAAAATGGTCTCGAAATTGGCATCGCCAACAGCTTCCAAAAGATCAAATCCATTGCCTTGCGGCATTTCCACATCCAAAAAAATCAAATCGGGTTGATGCAATTTGATGGCCTCGATAGCTTGTCCCACGTTTTCGGCTTCTCCTGCTATATCCACGTCCGGACAATATTTGGTGAGGTAACTGCGCAACACATTTCGCGAAGTTTTTTCGTCGTCGATCAAGAGTGCTTTCATGGTTGTATGGATATGGTTTGGTGCTTTGGACAACGAAGAATGACGCGTGTTCCAGGATAAAGTTCATCTGCATTGGCGCGCTCAATTCGAAGATCGATGGGGAAGTGGTACACCTCCCGAATCAGCCGAATACGGGTTTCAGTATTGGCCATGGCCAACGACCTTTGTTTGCGTTGGTTGTTGGTTTTCATGGCTTTCGATCGCTCAATGCCAATGCCGTTGTCCTCAATGGTAACTTCGACCCATTCGCTTGCTTCTCCGATGGTGATGCGCAACGCTCCGGCTGCTTCACGGTAACGCAAGCCATGCCAAATGGCATTTTCGATATAAGGCTGCAACAGCATGGGTGGAATTTCAAACGCTCCGATGTCCATGTTTTTGTCCACCTCAAGGTGGTATTGAAAGCGGTCCGAGAAACGGGCGTGCTCCAATTGCAAGTACAATTCCAGCATATCCACTTCCTCTTGAAGCGAGATAAACGGTTTGCGGCTATCGTCCATGACTTGGCGCATCAATTTCGAGAAAGAGGTCAAATACCGGTTGGCAGCACGTTCGTCGTTGTGTCCAATGTATTCGTTGACGGAGTTCAATGCGTTGAAAATAAAATGGGGATTCATTTGCCCTGTTAAGCTTTGCAGCGCAATCAGTTTATCGGCCTTTTGGCGCGACCGGGTGAGCCGCACAAATACGAATCCACCCACAATACCGGCCAATACGCAGAAAATCAAAACTCCGATGATGATGTTGCGATGAAGCACGCGCTCCCCGCTCAGGGCCTTTTCTTGCTCCAGCAGCAAGATGCGCTGTTCGCTCAACTCACGGTCTTTTTCCAAGTCGGTGATGCGTTTCTCATTGCCTTCAAGCTGCGAGTTGTTGGACAGTGCCAATTGCAACTCTTGCTCCCGAATGGCTTGAACCGAATCCTGAAAGGCCACATAGGTGCGGTAATGGAGAAGGGCCTTGTCGTAGTTTTTATTGTTGTCGTATGCGGTGGCCAATTCGCGGTAGGACTGTGCATTCTCCGACAAGATCGCCGACTTGAGCTGAAGGGCTTGCAAATCCAAGTTTTGTGTGGTGTTGCCAACAATATTGGTTTGACTGAAGAAGACATTGTCGGCAACAATTTGCTCGGCCTTTTCCAATTGGTTCGATTGGATGTAGGCATCGGCGATTTGTTGATTTTCGTTGAAAACCCCCAACGAATTATCGTTCATGCGGTAGTTCTGTACGTTGCTATTGCGGTAGAACAACTCGTTTTCAATTTGATCATTTTGGCGATAATTCGCTGCGAGTTTATCGTTGCATCGCGTAATATGATCTACGGACTGCAAGGCTTTGGCCATTTCCAATGCCTTGAGGTATTCGGTTTGTGCCTCGGTTTGGCGCTGCGTTCGCGCATACACATCGCCGCGAAGCAGCCGCGTATCGATTTGCCCAAAGTAATCGTCGTTGTTGACTTCCCATTGCAACTGCGCGTCCAAGACATCCATCGCCTCGGCCTCGCGTTGGCAAGTCATCAATGCCTGCGCACGGAGTCGGTTGTAGGCGTTTTTTCGAATCGGTTCCACTGCCAACAGGGCTGTGCCGGGAATTTCTGTCAATTTGCTCAATGCCCTGGAGCCATCGCCTGAGCGCAGTTCCATTTGAGCCAATTGCATGGTGGATTCAAAAAGGGCCTCCAAGAGTTGCGGTTTCTCCGAGTTGTGCTTTTTGGCGCGCTGAATGCACTTCTCGTAGCTTTTTCGGGCTTTGGCTGTCAGTTGGTTTTGCTCATAGCTCAAACCCAATTGGTACAAGGCAATGATTTCTGTTTCTACGCGGTTGGACCGAATGCTCCATTCCAATGATTTTTGCAAATCTGCGGTACGCGCAATGGTTTGAGGCTGTTCCAAAGCCCGTTGCAGGAATATGGCTGCGCTATCAGCCTCTTGGGCATGCACGAGGCCAACAGCGGATTTCAAACACCACAGGGCCGCGAAAACAAAACATTTTTGTACGAGTTCGGATGCCTTCATGGGGTAAAAATACATGCAGAGTATCCTTTAAAAAAATGAGTCATTGGTGAAAACCGCACGAATAACAAGGGTTTGGGGAGGGTTTGCCCTGTGAGAATGACCATTGACCCGCTGAAAGGGTGGGTTGACAAAGTTTCGTGGCTTCAAAAAAAAAAATCATTTTTTGAAACCTATTCATATCTCCTCAAGTACAAAGAGGTGGTTTTGACAAATTCTCCGGGCGTGGTTTGCCTTGAAGATGGGTTAAAATCGAAATAATAACCTAAATTTATTCGAACCTAACAAATGAAAAAACTCATTACCGCGTTGGCCATTGTCGCGATTTCTCTGACAATGCAAGCGCAATCTGCTCAAGTCCTGTTCTATGGATACATCGAAGAAAGTGTTTTTGAGAATGCCGACGAAACCAAGAAAAAAAGGAAGGAGAAGGCTCCACAAAAATTGAGCGATGTGAAAATTTCGATTTACTCTGCTGACACACTCATGAGCGAAGTCAATGCGCGTGAAACCGGATTTTACGCTGTATTGTTGGGCTCAGGAAGTCAGTACAAAGTGGTTTTTGAGAAAGAAGGTTACTTCTGCAAAACATTTGCCCTCGATTGCCGCAATGTAGATTACAGCTCGACCGATGCAACTTTGAAATGCCTAACCGACGTGTCGTTGTTCAAGAGCGTTCAGAACACCGACCTCCAAACACTATGCATGGAACCGTATGCCAAATGTTCTTATGGCGACGGCCAAATGGTGTGGGACATGGAATTCACTGCTATGGCCAAAGAGCGTTTCTATCAAATGGCCCAGCCGTATTTTATGGCGGAGACCAAATAACACAATACAGGAGGTGAACATGAAAACCGATCAGGCAATCACATTGGCGAACAGGATGCGTTTTGTTCACTAAAACAAGCACCTCCCAATCATAAAAAAATCCCGAATTGCTCGGGATTTTTTTTTGGTATGCAGTTGCATTGGTGATTTACAACATCTCCACACTGCGCTTGACAAACTCGGTGAGGTCTTCGCCCTTCAAGAGCCCTTTGGACAACTTGGCCAGATCGATGGCCTGTTTGATTTTGTCCTTGTTCACCATTGGCTGTCCGTCTGCGCCTTCGATGGTTTGGCTGAACAACGGATGGTTGCTGTTGGCCACCAATTGGTAGCTGTCGGGCAATACGCCATAAAATCCGCCACCGCCCATCGCGCTTTGTTCTTTCATTCGGCGCATCCACTCGCTCTGTGTGATGGTAAACGGAGCTGCTTTTGGACTCATGTTTTCAAAACTCAATTGATAGGTTTTGGTGTCGATCAATTCGCTGATCGCTGGAGTCAGTTTTTCTTTTTGTTCATCGCTCAAAGCGCTGGATTGGATCTCGTCCTTTTCAATCAATTTATCCATGATCTCAGCGTCAACACGTTTGAACTGAAGATCGCTGTTTTTCATTTCCATGTGTTGGATATAATGCGCAGCCAAAGGACCATCCATCAACACCACCTCATAACCGCGCTCTGCAGCTTCGACGATGAAGCTGTGGTGCTCTTCTTTTGAAGTGGCATACAATACCACCACTTTGCCGTTTTTATCGGTTTGTGTTCCTTTGATTTTTTCTTTCAACTCCTCCAAATTGCGGTATTCTCCGGCGGTGTTTTTGAAGAGAGCGAATTGAACGGCTTTTTCAGCAAACTTTTCATCGGTCAATGTGCCGTATTGAATGAATACACTGATTTCATCCCATTTCTGTTCAAAGTCTGGTCGGTCATTGTTGAACATGCTCGCCAGTTTATCGGCCACCTTTTTGGTAATGTGCGACGAAATTTTCTTTACGTTCGAATCTTCTTGCAAATAGCTGCGGGACACGTTCAATGGGATGTCTGGAGAATCCACCACACCGTGAAGAAGGGTCAAAAACTCGGGCAAAATGTTCTTCACTTCATCGGTGATGAAAACTTGGTTGCTGTACAATTGAACTTTGTTTTTCTGCACTTCAACACCGGCTTTCATTTTGGGGAAAAACAAAATACCGGTCAGGTTGAACGGGTAATCCACGTTGATGTGGATATGAAACAATGGAGCGTCGAACGTGGTAGGGTAGAGCTCATGGTAAAATTCACCATAAGCGTCTTCTAGCAAATCGGCAGGTTTCTTCAACCACAATGGCTGTGTGTTGTTGATGATGTTGTCCTTCTGGGTTTCGATGCGTTTGGTGCGATCGTTTTCGTCTTTTTCGCCCATGGGATCATCTACCCATTCGCTGCGCATGCCGAATTTGATTTCGACGGGCATGAATTTGCAGTACTTGGTCAAAATACCTTCGAGGCGGGATTTATCCAAGAATTCAGCGCTATCCTCGGCCACGTGCAAAACGATATCGGTGCCCGGAGTGTCCTTTTCGGCAGCATCCATGGTGAAGTTGGGTGAGCCGTCGCACGACCACATCACGGCCTTGCTGTCTTTGCGGTGGCTCAGCGATACGATATCCACGCGCGATGCCACCATAAATGCGCTGTAAAAGCCCAATCCAAAGTGCCCAATGATTTGAGCGTCTTTGTATTTGGACATAAATTCTTCAGCGCCACTGAATGCAATCTGATTGATGTATTTTTCGACTTCCTCAGCGGTCATACCAATACCGTTGTCGCGGATGGTAATGGTCTTGGCGGCTTCGTCCAAAATCACCTCAACGCGCAGGTTGGAGGCGTCTGACGAAATTTCACCCGCAACTGACAGGGTTTTTACCTTTTGGCAGGCATCTGCAGCGTTGGACACCAATTCCCGGAGGAAAATTTCGTGGTCGCTGTAGAGGAATTTCTTGATAATCGGAAAGATATTCTCCGTTTGAACGTGGATTGTACCTTGAGTTTGCATCTGTTGAAATGGTATTTCTTAATGGTTTTGCGCCTCGGGGGTCAATTGATATGCCAACCGCGACAAATCACCCATTTTGTCAGTTTTGCTATTCACATTGGGCTGTCGACTTGTATCCGCGGAGCTGTCGAACCTATTGTGGATTTTCATACATTGCCCATCTAATTTATTGCATTATGTCTTTTCCATCAGATCTCGAAATTGCGCAGGCATGTCAATTGAAACATGTCAATGAAATAGCAGCAAAACTGAACATTGCTGCCGATGATTTGGAGCACTACGGCAAGCACAAAGCCAAGCTTCCGTTGCATCTCATCGATGAAAACAAATCAAGTCAATCCAAATTGATTTTGGTATCGGCCATTACACCTACTCCGGCTGGCGAGGGCAAAACAACCACTTCCATCGGGTTGACCGAAGGGTTGAATAAAATCGGCAAAAAGGCCGTGGTGGTTTTGCGCGAACCGTCTTTGGGTCCGGTATTCGGCATCAAGGGTGGAGCAGCCGGTGGGGGGTATGCACAAGTGGTCCCCATGGAAGACATCAACTTGCATTTCACAGGCGATTTCAACGCCATCGAAAAAGCCAACAACCTATTGGCGGCGCTCATTGATAACAATATTCAAAACAAACAGAACAATCTGGGGTTGGATCCGCGCCAAATCTATTGGAAGCGCGTGATGGACATGAACGACCGCAGTTTGCGCAACATCACCATCGGATTGGGAGGCACGGCCAACGGAATTCCACGCCAAGATGGATTTAATATCACTCCGGCCAGCGAGGTCATGGCTATTCTGTGCATGAGCCGCGACCGCGAAGATTTGAAGCGCAAGTTGGGCAATATTTTCGTGGGTTTTACCTACGACAAAAAGCCCATTTATGCGCGTGACCTCAAAGCTGAAGGCGCTATGGCCTTGTTGCTCAAAGATGCCATCCTACCCAATTTGGTGCAGACCCTTGAAGGCAACCCAGCCATCATACATGGCGGTCCATTTGCGAACATTGCACAGGGAACCAACACCATTATCGCCACCAAAACCGGTCTTTCATTGGCCGATTATGTGGTAACGGAGGCCGGATTCGGCGCTGATCTTGGGGCCGAAAAGTTCATGGACATCAAATGCGGTTATGGCGACTTGGCGCCCGATGCCATTGTGTTGGTGGCTACAATCCGAGCGTTGCGCCATCACGGCGGGGCCAAAAAAGAAGAGTACAATACCGCTTCGATGGAGCGTGTGACCAAGGGATTTGAGAATTTGGCCAAGCACATCGAAAACTGTAAAAAGTTTGGATTGAATCCAACCGTTGCAATCAATCATTTTCCGACCGATACCCAAGAAGAAATTGACTTCGTCATAGCACAGTGCGCTACTTTGGGCGTTCAGGCGGTGCTTGCACGTGGATTCGCCCAAGGTGGTGAGGGCATGCGCGATTTGGCCCATGCGGTAGTCGCCGAAATGGACAAGGGACAAAACAAGTTCAAACCCTTGTACA
>CANHSF010000116.1 GCA_947463065.1 Flavobacteriales bacterium
GGCCTGTATTCAAGCCTATGCCCATTTCAAAAGCTCGATCACCAATGAGTTGCAATTTTTGATTGAACAACTTCAATCCTGCACGCATGCTCAAAGCCGCTTCACAGGCCCGATCCACATGATCCTTTTGTGGCAACGGTGCACCAAAAATGGCCATTATGCCATCGCCCATGAACTTATCAATGGTGCCGCCATGCAAGAAAATCTGCTCGCTCATGTCGCTGAGGTAGGCATTCAACACCTGCACCACTTCTTCCGGTTCAAGGGATTCGCTGTACGACGTAAAACCGCGGATATCCGAAAACAACACCGTCAATGTTTTCTTCTGTCCGCGCAACTTCATCACCGAACTGTCTTTTGCAATCTGATTGACAACCCCCGGCGAAACGTAGCTGCTGAAGGCCATTTTGAGTCGGCGCGATTTGCGTTCGCGAACAAAATAGATGTACAACGTAGCAGCGGTGTAGGCAAAAATCGTTATGAGCATCATGGACACAATGGGCAAGATGACGCTATAGGTCGGAAAAACATACAGCACAAAACCCAGCATCTGTCCAAACACCAAGGCCAAGGATACCACAAATCCAATCAACGGCTTGAGCAACAAAAAAAACAGCACCAGCACAAATGCCAAAAAGTACAAAAGTACCAACGAATCCTGCTCAGTATATTCCTTCAGAAAAGCGCCATTGACCATATTCAGAAAAGCGATGGCGTGCACTTCAACACCGGGGATTTTGTCGTTGCGCGAGGGAATGGTTTTCAAATCCTGCATGCCCGATGCGCTGGTACCGAGAAAAACGAATTTGTTTTCGAAAAACTCAGACGGTACCCGACCATCCAAAATTTTATAATAGGAGATGTAACGAATGCTATCGTTTTGCCCCAACCAATTCAGGCGAAAAGAGCCATGCGCATCCAAAGGAATGGCGATGGAATCGCCCAAAGTCATGCTCGTTTTTTCCCACGACCAATGCATGGTCGATAGCGTATCCACCGCGTCTTTTACCATGTGCACTGCAAAATTTGGTAGATACAAATGATCGCCATTGGGCCAACGGTTAACGGCATGATAAAAACGAACCGAACCATCATTCATACTCGGCATGGAAATACAACCCACCCCTTTGGATGCCGATAAAAATGGCGCAATCGGCAACACAGGGCGGGTAAGCCGAATGCCGTGTTCGAAATCCACGGGCAGATGCACCAAACGAAGCTGCTCGATATTCTCGGCGGTTGAATCCGGTCCTGCAGCATCGCCATTGAATAAACTCAAATATACTTTTCCCGAAAGGGCAATGCTCTCGGCCAACATCTCATCGGTGCTCATGGCTTGCAGAATCTCCATCCCGTTTGAAAAACCGCGCTGTTCGAGCATTTGCGCATAGGCCATCGGAAGTTCATCGGTTTCGGGATACAGATAGTCGATTCCAATTGCTTTTGGATTCCCGCTAGACAAGTAGTCAATCACCATGGCATCGTAACCGCGCGGCCACAAATGAGGACGTCCCAACTCTTCGATACTTGCATCGTCGATATCGATGATCACAATGTCCTCTGGACTTACCTTGTTGAACAGCGGATTGTGGGAGCGAACCTGAAATGCCAAATCCATGATTTGATGCCGTGCACCTTCGAGAGGCGAGCGCACCATGTTGGAGCTCACCCAATCCATGCCCACGGCAATACCCAAGGCAATGGCAGCCAAAACGATCGCAGCTAACGTGGACCGGATGATATTCTTAACTATCCATTTCATAAATAACGCTGGCGCAATGCGGCACTTATCTCAACTCAATCGATGGGACTACTGCGCCAATTGTTTCAATACTTCGTTGGCATCCTTGCTCAATTCGTCGTTGGGAAAATCGGTGATGAATCGCGTAAAAATTTCTTGTGCCTTGGTGGGATTGTTGGACATGATGTAACTGTGTCCAAGGGCAAACCACGCATACTTCACCATATCGTCCTTTGGTTTTTGATTGACGAATGCATGCAATGCCGCAATGGCCTTGGCGTATTCACCACCTTCATAGAATGCATACGCCTCAGAGAACAAAATTTCTTTGTCTTCTTTCCAATACACATCCCCATCGGACTTGACATCCGATTTTACTTCGTCGCGTCGAATACCCCCTTCTTCGGAGCGCTTGGCCGCACTGCCATTGTTTACTTTTACTTTGAATTCACGAAACACCCCTTCGGTGGAAGATTTGGCCGAGGTCGCCGAACCTTTGGATAAGGCCTGTATACTGAGATTGCTCTGGGGACCCACGACGGATTTGACACCATTCGACCATTGAATTTCAGCCATCGCATCGCCCACCGTTTTGATGAACTGATCGCTATACACCTCGCTATTGAGTTTGATCGGATTCATTTGGCTTCCACTGCCGACCATCACCTTGCCCTCGTAATAAACGATTTTGCCCAAAGCATTGCCCGTTTTGTTTTGTGCAATGGACACCATGGCCATGCACAACAATGTGCAAATAAGAATGTAATTTTTCATTGTAACTTGGTTTTAAGATGTGGATAAACTTGGTTCACGTTGGCATCCAATTGAACGGCCTTATCGTAAACCACCTTTGCTTCTGTTTTTCGATCGAGTGCCAACAAGGCTTGACAAATGTTAATCAAAATTTGCGAATCCCCGTCGTCCAATTTTGAGGCCTGAAGATATCGATCCAATGCATCGGCATAGGTTTTACGTAAATAGGCAACATTCCCCATGTTGTTGAGGATGACTGGGCTTTCTGGCGATAGCGCCAATGCCTCCTCCAAAATGGCTTGTGCCCGATCCAATGAACCGGTGCGCGCCAAGACCATCGCGTATTTGTTTTTTACAAATACATTGTCGGGTTCTTTGATGTATCGCTGCTCGAGTTCAATCAATTGTTCACGCTTCATTTTGGCCGACACTTTAAAGAATGCGTTGTCGATACGCTTCATTTCCCCAGGCGCAATTTCGAATTGCAATGCTGCTTGTCCAGGCAAACCATCGGCAGGCAAGTATTTGTTGTGCGCATCGGTCATTCGAATCAATTCGGGAAATTGCCCTTGCTGTAAAGTTTCGTAATAGCGGGCTGCTCCGGCCTTCCAAGCTTCCAAAAAATCCGTTTTCCCAAACAACGTAGTCTCGACCGGAATCCAAGCTTTGTTTTCTTTGATGATCACTTCGTTTGGAGCAATGCCGTAATTGGCCAAATCATCCGGTTTGATCTCCAACTCAAAGGCACTCATCACGTGACCCGGCATATCGATAAATCCAGAGCGATTGCCGGAGCTCTCCATCAATGCGCAATACAAGGCCACGAAATCATCGCAGTCGCCTGCCCTGCTCGTGAGCAACTCGGTGGGAAACTGCAAGTAGTCAATGACCGCCTGATTCGTACTGGCCTGTGCATACGGTGTATTGGGATCGGCGCTGTATTGCAGCCCTTGCCATTCTTGAAACGCCGCAAAAAACTGCACCGACTTCACAATCGAAGCCGGCAATCCTTGAGCAGATGGATGCATCAATTGTTGACCGCAAAGGCGATGAATGTGCACCAAGTCGGAATGACCGCTTGTCACAAACGCACCCAAGGCCATCTTGTCTTGCCAATTGATGGCATTGCGGCCCATGACGTTGATCGAGGAACTCTCCTTCATCGACATTTCGCTGCCGCTGTGAAAATAGCGCACTTCGACAACCATGTGGGCCTCGCGCGATTTGATGTTGTCCAGCACTTTCGCATCCAAAAGCGCATGCAAAGCAATTGGGGTATCGCTGTATGCCATGAGCACCGGATTGGCCACCGAGGTGGGTTGTAACATGAAGTCGGGAATAAACACCGTCACCGATGTAGGTGTAATCGGAATGGCCGTATTGTTGGAAACAATCAATTGACCCAATGGCAAGAGCTGCTTGTTGCTGTAATTCTTGTACAACGCAGGATACAATGGACGCGTTTGAATCTCAGTTAATCCCACAGGACTCTTGCTTTTGGCGGATTGCTCGATCAAGTCCAATACCCCTTTGTGGGCATTGGTGTATGCACTGTTCCCGGGATCGAGCTTACAAGCCGCATAAAAAGAATTGGCCGATTCGTAATGCCAGCCTTTGTTGAGCAAGGTTTGGCCCAATTGAAAATGCACAGCCGCTTGTTGTGGCATCTTCGATTTCAATTGAACCAATGCCTCCAATGCCCAATCGAGTTTTTGGGCAGAAACGGCATCAGTAGCCAATGCCAATCCGCAATCCAACCATTGTTTCTCGAGTTTGACAATGGCCGATAGCGACATTCCCACAGCTCGACCGTGTTCACACATTTTACCTTTGTGCTCAAAAGCAATTCGACCGCATTCGGCCGCTTTGAGGAATTGCGACTGTTTGGCATAGGTGCGCGCCAGAGCGGAATAATAACTTTTGTTTTCGGGCTCGATTCGCAAGGCCTTTTCAAATTGATAAACCGCCTGACTCCAATCTTCCTTGGCCTCGTAAATTTCTCCAATGCGCATAATGAGCGATGCCTGTTCAGGTTTTTTTTGCAATTCCTCTTCCAATATTTTCAGAGCCTCATCCAATTTGCCCGTGACCTTCAACATAGCTGCTTTGGTCAATCGTGCCGATAGGGATTGTGGATTTAGAATGAGGATACTTTCGCACTCCAATAGCGCTAGCGCGTATTTGCCTTGACCTTCGTAAGATTCCGTCAATAATTCATGAAGTTCAATGTTTTGTTCGATGCTCCAGGTTTTGGAAGGTGTAGCAATTTCAGCCAAAGCCAAGCGCTCAGTCTCGATGTATTTGCCTTGGGCGTTGTATATTTTCAACTGCGTAAGTACCACCGAAGGATCGCTCGGCTTTCCATTGTTTTTTTGACGGGCCGACTCAATCCACTTCTCGGCTTCGTTGAGCCTGGTTTGTGCTTCTGCACTCCGGTAAATATCGGATTTCTCCAAGCGATAGGACTGCAGATAGAGTTGCGCCATAAGGTCGTCAGACGGCACTTGCCCGGTCAACTGGCTCCATTTTTTTTCTAGCAGTATCGCGTTGTTTACATCCCATTTGTAGCCGTTTCTCAACAGATTCAAACACAAACTATCTACAGCGCAACCCACAATCGATTTGAGATAAGGATGGTTAGCTGCTTGTTCCATTTGAACCGTAATTTCGTTGAGGTGCTGAAACTCCATCGATTGTTTGAAGCTCAGTTGATAGACCTTGCAATACAATGCCCCCACCTTTTCGTTGCGCGCATCCATCTCGTAAATCAAATTGAGAAAAGCCATGGCCATGTTGGCTTCGTTGGACTGCACCAATTTCTCGCTAATTGCTATGAGTCTTTGGACCATCCATTGCTCCAAACGTTTTGTATTATCGCAGGACACAAAAGCGCTGCGGTATGCCAACAAAACCCTTTCCCATAGCGCTTGTTGTTCGAGCCACATCGCCCACCCGAAATAATCCACCACCGGAGTGCCGGGGTCGGAACTCAACTGCTTGTTGAGCGCCACAAGTCGATAAGCCGTGGGTCCATCTTGCTGCTGCGCTTGACCTGAAATATACATCTTGGGTTCATTGCGAATGAACAAGGGTGTGCGCAATGTATCGTCGGTCCGAATCAACGCATACCCAGTTAAGCGCTGACTAACCGATGCATCAAAAAACGCATAAATGCTTCCTGCATCATCCATGTCCCAACGCACTTTTTGCATCGGCACAGCAGGAATTTCAGCATAGAAAAACGATTTGATATTGTTTCCCTTTTCGTTGCCCAAAACCACACTGGAGGCCGTTGCATCGTACGCCAGATAGGTCATGTCTTTGAGACCATAAGTGCCTTGCAGAGCGTGTCCTATGCTGAAAAAACGAACGGGCTCCAAATCCCATCGGTACATTTCGATTTGCGCCGTTGAAACATTCAGCACATGCAAATGATCCAAATCATCCATTTGAAATCCACCAATGACACCGATCGACTCATCGTTCGAAGCTTCGAATACCTGTAATTTTTTAATGGACATCGGCCAACCGCTAGCAGCTGTCCTAAAGATGGCGTTTTGGGCTTTATCCCAAACATAGACCTGCCCTCTACCATCGACAGCCATTTGCACCGGCTGTTGGAGACGTGAGCGTTCGGCTTCGATCCACACCTTTGTAAACACACCGTCTTTGGACCACTCCAAGAGATCGCCCGACTTTTCATCGCTGACCAAGATCGAACCATTCGGCAAACGCACCAATGCCGATGGGCGTTTGAGCTTAGCATTTTTGTCTTTGCCCAATGTGCGGATCAAAACCCCTTTTGCATCAAATACTTTGATCACCCCCGCTGCACGATCCACGACATGCACCAAACCTTCATCGTCTATCTCGATATCCACAGGTTCTTCCAATCCCGATTTGATCGACCACCGTTCATTGCCCGCGGCATCAATGACTGCAACGGAGCCTGGCTGATCGGCCAATAGCATTGCCGCATCTCCGCTGCGGTTCACATCTTTCATCTTAATGCGCCATTGGCCAATAGCTTGCGGCATCATGACCATGCGCTTTTCACCGGCCATCAAATTGGGCTTGTATTTGACCACATCAAAAAGACGAATGCTTTTTTGGTTATCGAAAACAACCCCAAGGTGCGCATCCTCAGCAGCGGACGCAGCAATGTGTACAGGATTTTGGTAAGCCTCTTCGCCTCCAGAAACTTGAATGGTCGTGCGCAGCAATCCATCGCGATCAAACACCAATACGTCGCCACCATCATCGTCCAACAACAAGAATGTTCCATCCGCCAATATGGTAAAATCATTGATTTGACCCATGATCACTCCCTGCTTCTTGTGAATGCTTCGGTGCGTATTGACCACTCGGCCCTCGATGTTGTAGATGAACAAGGAATGAATCTCTTGGTCGAGGACATACAACTCATCGGACAGCGACACTTCAATGGCAAAGGCCTTTTGAAAGCTCGCCTTCGAAGGAGCAATCCACGTCACAAAATCGCCGCTGGCATTGAATACTTCAATACAATTTCTTTTGCGCTGCAAGACATACACAAAACCTTGGCTATCGGTAGCCATATCGATCACATCCTCCAACTGTCCCTTTTCGCCGCCCGGTATCCCCCATACTGTGCCTTTGTTTGGACCATGTAAAAAAATGTGTTGCTGATCGGCATCGTAAATCATAATGCCTTGCGGATGATTGGCCAAGCAAACGGGATTCTTCAATTTGAAGGATCCACGCGTAGTTTGCACTTCAGCAATCACCTCAATTTCGTTGCCCAATGCGTCAAAATGTACAATGGCATTCTTCTTTTTGTCGATAACAAAGACATGATTTCGGCTATCGATCACCATATCCGCGGGCGCTGTCAATGCCGACACCGTGCTATTGGGCAGCGTTTGGCGGTAGGCCGGCGATTGCGCAAAAGCCCAAGAACACAGGACAAGGAAAAAAGAAAAAACAGTTATTCGAATCATGTTGAGGCAAAAAAAAATAGGGTTGGCTAGGAAAGGAAAAACAAGCACGAATCACTCGGGTGCAATAAGTTTTTGCAGGTGCTTGTGCAACTGATCTTGTCGATTTCGTTGGCCAAAGTCGGTATGAAAACGATGATTGGACAAAAACCGAATCTGCAAATCATTCCAAGCTGTTCGATCGCTGATTTCACCACAGGCGAGCAATTCTTGGAAAAGCAGTTCGCCTATTTCCTCAAAATCTTCGCGTCCCAGATAATCCAAGTCCGCATCGCAAAGCACGCATTCCAGAAGATTGGTAGGGGATTGTGAAATTTTGGTAGCCATGATACAACCTTCGATCAAGGTTTGGTCAGCCATGGGCAGTTGCAGGTCTCTTGCCTTCTCGCGAAACAACTCACAACTCAATTGCTCGTGATCCTTGCGGCCCACAATGTAACCGATGTCGTGAAACAGAGCCGCAATGCGCACGATTTGCATTTCATATTCGTCGAGGCCTTCGGCTTGGCCTATCCAATTGCATTGTTGGATGACATCGAGCGTATGGCGCAAACTATGGTATTTGTAATGAGCAGGTATTTCCAACAACAGGCGTTGACATACGGCATCCGATACGGTGTTGTAAAAATGATTCACAGGGTTCATAAGAATCGCTTTGAAAACGGAAAAGGTTGAGGCCGGAACCCAGCCAAAGCGCGTGTCCCGCAAATCTTGTAGGATCAATGCTTTACATCGCCCACTGGCCAAATCTCCAACATCAAAGATAACACAACTTGGCAGTTAAAAACCCAATCCCATTTCATCAAAGGAATTTCTGCGACAACAGGAAAGAACGGTGCGCTTCTGGGAGAAACATGACACAAAACAGGGACAAAAATGACAAAGGCAAGAGCAAATTGGCAACGGCTTCATTACATTTGGCACTAAGTCCTAATGCCTACTTAGCAAATGAAAAAAATCATCGTACCCACCGATTTTACAGAAGTCGCTGACAATGCCCTGAAATACGCCTGCGAAATGTCGCAATACACCGATAGCCAAGTGCACATGCTGCATGTCGTTAAATCGGAAAAAGAAGAATCAGAGGCCATTGCCAAAATGAAAGCGCAAGCCTCTTCACAAACGCTCAACACCCCTCATCCCATTGAACATATAGTGATTCCAGGAAACATCTTTGACGATATTCCGGGAGCGGCCAAACAGCAGCAGGCCAATCTTGTTGTGATGGGAACCCATGGTTTGCAAGGCATGCAATACGTGGTGGGGAGTCATGCTCTGCGCATTGTGACCGAAAGCGACGTGCCCATGCTTATCGTTCAAGAAGGCACCACAAAAACCGCTGCAGTCAATTCCATTCTCGTGCCGTTGGACTTGCATCAAGAAACCAAACAAATTCTCAAAATCGCTTGCGACACAGCAGAATTATTTAAAGCAGAAATCCATTTGATTTCACCAAAAGAGAGCGATGAGTTTTTGCAAAACCGTTTGGCCCGTAATCTAGCCTATGCCGAGGGATACTTGGAGAGCCGGAACATCAACTACAAGACCAACACCACGGACAGCGGCAGCGGCGGATTCATCAAAGAAGTGATCAAGTACGCCCATTATGCGAACATCGATTTGTTGTGTATCCTCAACTTTGCCAAGGACCGTTTGATTCATAGTTTCGGAATGGATGCGGAACAAAAAATCATCACCAACGAACATCAGATTCCTGTGCTCATTGTCAATCCGCGGACAACGTATCAAGATGCGGCGAGCATTTTTGCACAATAACGTCCAAATGATTTTACAGTCGATTGTACCAACGCGAGCATGGACTCGCGTTTTTTTATAGCATAAAACCAAGCATACTGCGCTCGATCGCTCGCGGGGAGACAGGGCGCGCAAAAGGCTCCATGCATCCTATGCAAAGCAAAAGCGAGTTCAATTGTGGCTAAACGATCGCCATTCCTTTCGCCGAAGCACATACTGAAAATACGTTAAAAAATGCCGAAAACGCTCACAAACAAACGATCCAGCGTGTTCCCTTCTTAAATTGCATCGTACGATCGACCTTCACCCGAAGGCAAGAAGTTCGATTGCAAACACCCCAGAGTCATTCTACCTTTGAAATATGGCCAGCGACAACATCCATTACTACCTCATTCCCGGCATGGGTGCCAATGCCCTGCTTTACGCCCAGTATAACTTGGAAGGTGCAGTGCATGCTCTGGATTGGCCGTCGCATCGGCAAGCACGTACATTGACCGAATATGCCGCAATAGTTGCGGAGCAAGTCACCACGGAGAACAACATCATAGTTGGTTCCAGTATGGGCGGCATGGTAGCGACCGAATTGTCGCATATTGTGAAGCCGAAAGCCACCATTTTGCTTTCGGCGCCAAGCGGTCGCCATCAATTTCCGATGAGCCTTCGCATGTTGCGCCAACTTCGGTTGCATCGAATGCTTGGTCCAAAGCAAGTGTATGCCTTGGCCAATGCAGCCGATTTGTTCATGGGCTTTCAAACGCCAGAAGATCGCGAACGCTTTTATAAAATGCTGCGCGCCAACGGCCCTGAATTCCTTCATTTTTCGGTTCAAGCCGTTTTGGAATGGAACCACAAACAAACCCCAACAGGCACCTATATCCATATTTTGGGAGACAGAGACAAGTTGTTCAAGCCGGAAAAAATCCCCCATTCGATTGTGATTCGAGGAGCTGGACATTTTGCAACATATGAAAAAAGTGATCTCATCAGCCGTTTGATCAATGCCTATGTTCGCAATGATTTTGATCGTTCGTCCACTTTGAGATATGCCTTGTCGAAATGGCCTGATGAGATGGCCGCTCATTCCGATGACCGTCTCTAAAATGCGTCTATAGCACAACATCGCAACACAACCCTCTTGCGGCCATCAGAAGATCAATATTTTGCCTACGCACATTGCGTTTCAACCAACGATGTGAATGA
>CANHSF010000117.1 GCA_947463065.1 Flavobacteriales bacterium
ACGGGATTCATTGTTTATTGTTGATCATGGCCACATTGTATCCGTTTCAAATTTGATACGTTTGGCCATGCGGGATTTTGATTGTACCTCAAATCGTATTTGAACCGCGATGCAACCTTGAACCTCGAACATCGAACCTTGAACCAAAACGACGCATGCGATGCGTCCCTACAGGATTTATTGTTTATTGTTGATCATGGCCACATTGTATCCGTTTCAAATTTGATACGTTTGGCCATGCGGGATTTTGATTGTACCGCAAATCGTATTTGAACCATAATCCCTTAAATCCTTAAATCACCACATCAGTATGGCCAAATGCGCATGTCGTACACCACTTCTTGCGGTCCTGATTTGCTCGCGTCTTTTACCACCGGAAAATTCAAATAACTCCTTTTGATCAGATAGACCCCAGGATAAGCCGGGTCTTCCATGGTCAGGTACAATTCTATGTTCACTTCTTCGCTTTCGATGCGCTGGTCAACTTTGAATCGAAACAAATTCTCCTTGACTTCTTCTTGGTTGAGGCTGAAACCGGGAAACGGTACAATATGCACTTCGTTGTTGCCGCCCATTGCAATGGTGCAATTTTGAATGTTCAAATGCACCACAATTTCACTGGGATTTTTGCTCACATAGATGGTGTCCATCAACACCAATTCCCCGTCCGAATTGGCCGCTTTTTCAATGATCAAATCGCGGGTTAGCACAAGCGCAAGGGTTTTGACACGGCGGCTCTTACCCAATGACATTGTGCGCAACGCGTGATTCTCGGCATCGGCAATCAACAGTTCGCCATTGTACTCCACGATATCCGATGGCCAATGAAATCGAGCCTCCTCAGGGGAGCCGTTTACAAATCCGGACTGCTTCGATTGTCCTGCGATGGGTTTCCAAACTTTATCCGAAAGTTGTAAGATTTGGTTTTGCAAAGTAGCCGCATAGAGCATACCATCAACTTCGCAGACTGCTGTAACAAAGGCATCTTTCGGTTGGGGCAGGGGTTGAAGTTCGCCCTTTTTATTGATGGCGTAGAGCTGACCCCAATTCGTCACCAGATATAGAACCTTGGAACCTCCTACAAGCTGAGTGATGCATTCGCGCATGCCATCGGTGTTAGCTAGTTGAGCCTGATAAAAGGCAGTGCATTCTCCGCTGCGCTCGTTCACTTCGAAAATTTGGTGGGTGGTTGCCGAAACCACCAAAAGGCGATCATTCCAATAGGTCACATCCATCGGAAGACCAATGGAGCCGTTTACTCCTTTGATTTCCTTGGCTATGGTATGCGTTACGCGCTGATTTCCGACCAAAGTGGTCACCAAGCCTTCGGCGGCATCGATCACACGCACACAATGGTTGTAGGTATCGGCGACGTATAGGTTGCCATTCGCATAACACATACCTTGCGGGCGATTGAAAGCAGCGTAGGCTCCGGGGCCATCAAGATAGGCGATGGTGCCATTTCCATATATGGCTTCCACCTTGCCAAAATAATCCAAGTTGAGGATGCGGTTGTGGGCTTGGTCAATGACAAACACGTGATTGTTTTTGTCAAGGGCAATGCGTTGTGGATTTTCGATCAACGGGTCGGCAAATGCGCTGCCGGCCACTTCGGTGATCACCTGATTGTTGGGCATCTGCATCAGGGTGTTGGTATCGGCGCAATAGTCGTCCAGTTTTTTACACACAGCCGTGAAGCCTTCCAAACCACTGCTCACCAATTCGGGATGCGCAGAGCGGTAGTAAACCGCAAAGGATGGGGTTTCCTTGACCGGGTACTCAAAGTTGTTCCAATTTGGCAGCATGCCGATGGGGTGCATGGCACTGTTTTTTTGGGCATACTGCACCAAGTTTTTTCTCGAAATGGAATAACGCGGCGAAGGCTTCAGTACCTCGATGAGTTGAATCTGCGGATAGCGCTTGTATTTGACAGTGAGTTCGGCTACATAGGACGTGGCCTCGGGGGACAGCATATCGCTAAAAACCACCACCAAAATTTTGTTGGTGAAGCTCTCGATTTGCAATTGCTGATCGGAGTTGACCCAAATGGTTCCATCGGGAAATGCCGGTGCTGGGCGATCCGCAATGGCTTGGGTGCTTTTTTCTTGGGCTAACAATGAGCCAAAAGAAGCGAATGCGCAAGCAAGGCTTGCCAAGTGTAGAATGCGAAAAAATTTCATGTGCTAAAGATAAACTTTCGTCGCCGCGAGACAAAATCCATTCCGAAATGCATCCATCTTGAAGGCAGACGCAAAATTCACGGTGTATGCTGAGAGGCTTAGGCAGCGAGCATCTGGGGCTTAAACGAAAAAAGCCCCGCATAAGCGGGGCTTTCAAAAGTAGTTTCAATGAATTTATTTTACTTTTTCTACAACAGCTTTGAAAGCATCGGGATGGTTCATGGCCAAATCAGCAAGAACCTTACGATTCAATTCAACGCCATTTTTGTGAATTTTACCCATGAACTCAGAGTAAGAAAGTCCGTAAGGACGAACACCTGCGTTGATACGGGCAATCCACAAGCTGCGGAAATTGCGTTTCTTTTGTTTACGACCTACATAAGCATAGGTGAGTGCTTTTTCAACACTGTTTTTTGCTACGGTCCATACGTTCTTTCTTGAACCAAAATAACCTTTGGCTAATTTGAGGACCTTTTTGCGCCTTTCTCTCGAGGCTACGGCATTTTTTGATCTTGGCATTTTTTTGAGTTTTTTGATGCTGGCGCCATCTTTCAATGGACTTAAAAACCAGGTTTCGGGTTAAACTTGACCTGCTTGTTCTCGATTAATGAACCGATGGAATAAGCAATTGACGACGAATCGACTTCGCATCTGAAGGGTGAACAATCGCATCGTTGCCCAAAGCACGCTTGCGAGCGGTTTCTTTCTTGGTCAAAATGTGACGTTTGAAAGCCTTCTTACGCTTAATCTTTCCGCTGCCGGTTACAACGAAACGTTTCTTTGCACCGGACTTGGTTTTTGATTTTGGCATTGTCTGATTTATTTATTTAAAACTACTTTTTCTTTGGGGTAATGATCACAAACATGCGTTTGCCATCCATTTTGGGCATTTGCTCGGGCAATCCCAATTCCATCAATTCGGAGATGAACTTGGTCAACAAGATCTCACCTCTGTCCTTGTAAACAATCGCGCGTCCCTTGAACTGAACGTACGCTCTGACTTTGGAACCCTCCTTCAAAAACGCTTTGGCGTGTTTGAGTTTGAACTCGAAGTCATGATCGTCCGTGTTGGGACCGAAGCGAATTTCTTTCACCACCACATTGCTTTGCTTGGCTTTCAATTCCTTCTGCTTCTTCTTCTGTTCGTAAAGAAACTTGCGGTAATCGAATATCCGACATACGGGTGGAACAGCATTGCCCGATATCTCGATCAGGTCAAGTTCCATTTCCTCTGCCATTTTGATCGCCACTGCCGTTGGATAAACTCCTTGCTCGATGTTGTCTCCGACCAAACGCACCTCCTTAGCGGTGATTTTGTTGTTCAGATTGTGTTCGGGCTCCAACGATCTACGACCGCGCTGTGCTCTTTGTTGGTTGTTGTTAATTTTCGCCTCCTTTTTAAGGGTTAATATGCATTTGCTGTGATTACTCTGCCAGCATTTGTTTTACTTCTTCATTGATCTTATCCGCAAATGCAGCAATGCCCATCGTACCGATGTCGCCTTCGCCTTTTTTGCGCGCAGATACAGTGTTTTGATTTTGCTCTTCTTCGCCTACAATCAACATGTAAGGTACTTTTTCAACTTCAGCGTCGCGGATCTTTTTGCCCACTTTCTCATTTCGCTCATCAAAACGGGCGCGAATATCGTAATTATTTAGCTCATTTGCTACTTTTCGAGCATAATCATTGTATTTTTCTGATACCGGGAGGATGCGCACCTGCTCGGGAGTCAACCACAATGGGAATTGACCGGCACAGTGCTCGATCAGAATGGCCACAAATCGCTCCATCGAACCAAAAGGCGCGCGGTGGATCATAACCGGTCTATGCTTTTGATTATCAGCGCCTGTGTATTCCAATTCGAAACGCTCGGGCAAGTTGTAGTCGATCTGAACGGTCCCCAGTTGCCATTTGCGACCAATGGCGTCACGCACCATGAAATCGAGTTTCGGGCCGTAAAAGGCGGCTTCTCCCAGTTCCACCACGGTATTCAGGCCTTTTTCGTCGGCCACTTCTTTGATCGCTCGCTCGGCCTTCTCCCAATTTTCATTGCTGCCGATGTATTTCTCGGGGTTGTTCGGATCACGCAAGCTTACCTGGGCCAAAAAGTCGGGGAAATTGAGCGTCTTGAAAATATACAAAACCAAGTCGATGACTTTGCCCACTTCTTCCTTCACCTGATCGTGGGTGCAGAAAATGTGTGCATCGTCTTGGGTGAAGCCTCGAACACGCGTCAATCCATGCAATTCTCCTGTTTGCTCATAGCGATATACGGTTCCAAATTCGGCCAGTCGAAGTGGCAAGTCGCGGTACGATTTGGGTTCGGCCTTGAAAATTTCGCAGTGATGCGGGCAGTTCATGGGCTTCAACATATACACTTCACCTTCTGCTGGCGTAGTGATGGGTTGGAAACTGTCTTTGCCGTATTTGGCCCAGTGGCCGCTGGTTTCGTACAATTCTTTGGAACCGATATGGGGCGTAATCACCTGTAAATACCCCATTTTGCGTTGGGCATTGGTAAGGAACGAGGTGAGGCGCATGCGCAAGTCAGCACCTTTAGGCAACCACAAGGGCAAACCGCTACCTACTTTTTGCGAGAAGTGGAAGAGGCCCAATTCTTTTCCCAATTTGCGGTGATCGCGTTTTTTGGCTTCTTCCAAAAGCACCAAATACTCGTCCAACTCGCTTTGTTTGGGGAAGGTGATGGCGTACACACGAGTCAACATCTTGTTTTTTTCGTCTCCGCGCCAGTAGGCACCCGCTACGTTGAGTAGTTTGGCGGCCTTGATGAAACCCGTGTGGGGAATATGCGGACCACGGCAGAGATCGGTGAACTGACCTTGTGTGTAGAAGGTGATGTCGCCATCGTTCAAACCGTCGATAAGCTCCAGTTTATAGGGGTCGCCTTTTTCTTCGAAATACGCAATAGCGTCTTTTTTGCTCACGGATTTGCGTAAAAATTCGCTTTTTGTCCGGGCCAACTCGAGCATGGTTTTTTCGACTTTCGCAAAGTCGGCCTGCGAAAATTCAGTATCTCCAAAGTCTACGTCGTAATAAAATCCATTTTCAATCGGTGGACCGATGGCCAATTTGATACCTGGGTAATGGCTTTCGAGTGCCTCAGCCATCAAGTGGGCAGAGCTGTGCCAAAACGTGCTTTTGCCGTTGAGGTCGTTCCATGTCAAAAGTTTGAGCAGACTATCTTTTTCAATAGGGCGATTGGCATCGACAATTTCGCCATTGACTTCGGCGCTGAGCACATTGCGGGCTAGGCCTTCGGAGATGGAACTGGCAATTTGCATTGCGGTGGTTCCGTGTTCTACCTGACGAACACTTCCGTCGGGTAAAGTAATGTTGATCATCATAAGTGGGTTGAGTTTAGTCATTCGCCCATACAACAGGCGTATGCGGGGGCAAAAATAGCAGTTTATATGCGTTTATCGGACGATTTCAACGCGATTCACCCAAAATGGATGCGATATCCGGTTTAAAATAATGTTCGCTTTTCATGACCTTGCCATCTTCGCGGTAGATGGGTTGACCGTTGGAGTCGAGTTTGCTCATATTGCTTCGTTGAATTTCCTCAAACACGGGAGCCATCTTTTCTTGAAGTCCATGCGCATTGATGGTGCCGCAGAGGATGTAGAGCATATCGCCGAGCGCATCCGCAATTTCGACGATGTCCCCGTTTTTCACTGCTTCAAGGTATTCCTCATTTTCCTCTTTCATGAGGTTGAACCGCAGTTCGTATTCTTTGGTTGGAATATCGGCAGTAGGGGTGTGACGAACGGGCAAGCGAAAGGCTTCGTGGAAGGTCTCCACATATTCAATGGCTTGCATCAGTGTGATTGGTTTTTTTTCCATGATTGATTTTTTCTGTGCGGTGAAATTACAAAAGGTCGCTGCAACACGACGCAACAAGCGTTGAACAGGAATTGAACAAACGGCAATCCTTCTTGGCCCCAATTTCTCGCAGTGCTGCACTCCGAACGGATGTCAAAACGTTTGCTATGCGTCATGTTTGGAATCGCTTGTTCATGTCCAAGGACATGCTACTAGGTGATGCAGGTTGGCACGTGTTCGCAGCAACGGCTCCACCTTTGAGAAAAATAAAATCATGAATCCTACACACATCCATCTCATCATTACCCACATGCCCATTTTCGGAGCGTTTTTCGGCACGTTGGTGCTTATTCACGGTCTCTGGGCCAGAAGCAATACCGTTAAAATAGCAGCCTACAATATCTTCATCCTCTCTGCTTTGGGTGCAAGCTTGGCCTTTTTCACCGGAGAGTCGGCGGAGGAAACGGTGGAGCATTTGCAGGGCATTTCGGAGCAGGTCATCGAAGCGCATGAGGAATCGGCAAGTGTTGCCTTGGGAGCTTTCATTGCACTTGGGGCAGCGGCCATTGTTGCGCTTGCATTGACATTAAAAAAATCAAATTCGGCCGCCTTGGTTTCGCGAATCATGCTTTTCTTGGCGGTGTTCAGTTTTGCGCTTGTTGCCCGCACGGGGTTTTTGGGTGGTCAAATTCGGCACACTGAAATCAGCGCTTCAGCCGATGCGCCTCAGACCCCGTCTTTGGAGCAAGACGAAGACGATTGATGGTGACATCAGTTGCTGTCTCTTTATGGCAGCCAAATGCACGATGACTCGCACGGACTGGGGATGCGGTTTCACTAGGGTACATCATATTCTATTCGCAGCCGCACGAAAATGAAGTCAAAAAAAAAACTCCGTTTCTTTTGATGATTCAAAAGTTAACGGAGTTTTTATAAGATCGAAAACTATTTTACGCCGTAGCATCATCCGACGGTGCGTCAGATTTCGGTTCTTTCGGCTCCGATTTTTTCGGGGCTTTGGCCTTTTCAACTTTCATCACAATCTTCTGCTCATCGTTATTCAAGTCCACCAACAAGGTGTCTCCAACTTTCAATGAGGCATTGATGATTTCCTCTGCGATGGGGTCTTCGAGGTATTTCTGAATCGCGCGCTTCAATGGGCGGGCACCGTACTTCTCGTCGTATCCCTTCGCCGCGATGAAATCTTTTGCGGCATCGGTCAATTTGATCGAATAGCCCAAGTCCGTTACGCGGTGGAACAACTTAGCCAATTCAATATCGATGATTTCAAAGATGTGCTCGCGCTTCAAGCTGTTGAAGATGATCAAATCATCTACACGGTTGAGGAATTCAGGCGAGAAAGCCTTGCGCAACGCTCCTTCGATAATGCCTTTGCGTTCGGTTTCTTCTTGTTGTGATTTGGCTTGTGTACCAAAACCAACGCCAGTTCCGAAATCCTGCAGTTGACGTGCTCCGATATTCGAGGTCATGATGATGATCGCGTTTTTGAAATCGATCTTGCGACCCAAACTATCGGTCATCTGTCCATCGTCCAAAGCTTGCAACAACAAGTTGAAGACGTCTGGATGTGCTTTTTCAATTTCATCCAACAATACGATCGAGTAGGGGCGACGACGTACTTTCTCCGTCAACTGTCCGCCTTCTTCGTATCCTACATAGCCCGGAGGCGCTCCAATCAAACGCGATACCGCGAATTTTTCCATGTATTCGCTCATGTCGATGCGGATCAAGGCTTCTTCGGTATCAAACAAGTATTTTGCAAGCTCCTTCGCCAATTGTGTTTTACCCACACCAGTTGGGCCCAAGAAGATGAAGCTACCAATCGGGCGATTCGGATCTTTTAAGCCAGCGCGATTGCGTTTGATGGCCTTCACTACTTTTTTAATCGCCTCATCTTGGCCAATCACCTTGCCTTCGAGCTCGTCGTCCATTTTGGCCAAACGTCCGCTTTCTTTTTCGGCAACGCGTGTCACGGGAATACCGGTCATCATCGCCACGACTTCTTCCACATGGGCTTCGGTCACCGTCACGCGATGACTCTTGGTTTCTTCTTCCCACTTCTTTTTGGCTTCTTCCAACTTCTCAATCAATTGGCGCTCTTTGTCGCGAAGCTTGGCTGCTTCTTCGTATTTCTGACTGCGCACCACGCGATTTTTATCTTCTTTGATGTCCTCGATGCTCTTTTCGATATCAATGATCTCTTTGGGGACATTGATGTTGTTCAAGTGCACGCGCGAACCCACCTCGTCCAATGCATCAATGGCCTTGTCGGGCAAATGGCGATCGGTAATGTAACGCGCAGTGAGTTTGACACAGCTCTGAATGGCTTCTTGGGTGTAGGTTACACTGTGGTGTTCCTCGTACTTGTCCTTGATGTTGTTGAGGATTTGCACCGTTTCGTCGATCGTAGTTGGGTCTACCACTACTTTCTGGAAGCGACGTTCCAAGGCGCCATCCTTTTCAATGTATTGGCGGTATTCGTCCAAGGTTGTAGCACCAATGCATTGAATTTCACCACGGGCCAACGCTGGTTTAAACATATTGCTGGCGTCGAGTGATCCGCTTGCACCGCCGGCTCCCACAATGGTGTGGATTTCGTCGATGAACAAAATCACGTCAGGTGACTTCTCCAATTCGTTCATTACGGCTTTCATACGTTCTTCAAACTGCCCGCGGTATTTGGTACCAGCGACAAGGGAAGCGATGTCCAAAGTCACAATGCGTTTGTTGAACAAAACACGCGACACTTTGCGCTGGATGATGCGCAGGGCAAGTCCTTCAGCAATGGCGCTTTTGCCCACGCCGGGTTCACCAATCAGGATTGGATTGTTCTTTTTGCGGCGCGAAAGAATTTGCGATACACGTTCGATTTCGGCTTCACGACCCACTATCGGATCGAGTTTGCCTTCTTCGGCCATGCGGGTGAGGTCACGGCCAAAATTGTCCAAGACCGGAGTCTTGCTCTTTGAATCACCGGGCTTTTTTTGCGAACTGCTCGATGAGAAACTGCGATCTTCATCGTCGTCGTCGGCGGAGCTGGGCAATTCGGCACGTGGAAGATCCTCTTCCTCAATGCCTCCATTCATTTTTTCTAATTCCATTTTTACTGCGTTATAGTCCACCTTGAACATTGACAAACAACTCGAGGCCACATTGTCTGGATCTTTTAGAATGGACAGCAGCAAATGCTCTGTGCCAACCAGGGTAGCCTTGAAGAATTTCGCTTCGAGGTAGGTGATTTTTAATATGCGTTCTGCTTGTTTCACCAATGGCAAACTGCCTGGCGATACCGCTGCAGACGTCGCTCCAGCGGTGTTGTTTTTGATGCTGTGTTCAACCTGTTTGCGCAAGGCCAACAAGTCAACGCCCAATTGTTCGAGCAACAGCACCGCCAAACAATCAACTTCTCGGATGAGACCAAGAAGCAAATGTTCAACGCCGATATACCCATGTCCAAGTCGCATGGCTTCTTCGCGGCTGTATTGGATCACATCCCGAACTTGTGGGGAAAATTTGGCTTCCATACTCATATCTGCACTCCTTCTTATAATTCGACCAATATACTGTTATTCGGCAAAAACACCCGAATTGGACCAAATGTATAATCATTGCTGTTCCAACTCCTGTTTTGCGTCGATTGTTATCAACACAAATGGTGCTAAATTTTTTTTCCCCGCAAAATAGTCATTTTGTGGGCAGCCCTGCTCCATGTTTGGTGTGAATATCAATTGTTTAACATTTAATGGCGCTGTCAGTTCATTGAAAAAATGCTGACACCCTTGCTGAATTGGCGCGCGGGATGGTTTATTTGCAAACGATTTAGCGCATGCATCAAATCCTTCGCAATGGATCTCCAGAGGTCATATTTCTCGGGTTCTTTTTGCTCCTACATATAACAATGCCTTATGCCCATTTACCGACTGCTCAAAGACTCGCTTTGGATGCCCGATGAATCGGAGTATGAGGAGAACGACATTGTCGCTGTAGGTGGTGATTTATCTGCGGAACGACTCATTCTGGCCTACCGTTTGGGGATTTTTCCTTGGTACAATGAACCGGGGCACCCGGTGTGGTTCAATCCATTGGAGCGGGCAGTTCTTTTTGTGGATCGTCTCAAAATCTCACAAAGCATGAAGGTAGTGATTCGAAAAGAGGAATTTTCTTATTCCTTTGATCGCTGTTTTCGTGAT
>CANHSF010000118.1 GCA_947463065.1 Flavobacteriales bacterium
ATGGCTTTGTTGTTGTTGGTTCCTTCGACATACTCGGAGATGAAGATGTCTGAGCAGGATTGCGCTGAAGCCAAAGAGCCGACAAGAGCAAAGCCGAATGCGAGTAAAGATTTTTTCATGAGGCTTAACATTTAAAAGTTTGAGTTGTACCGGAGGGCAAATGTAGTTAACCGAAACGCTATTTCGCGTGAAAAATACGTTATGAAAAGGTTCACAATACCTGTTTGAAGAAAACCAGGGGTTAAATTTGCGGAAAGGCAAGAAAGATGCATGCTCCAGATGCATGATGCACCATTTGAGAGGATTCTTGCGTCTTAGGATGTGATGATTGGACATTGATGACCGCTTTGGACGATTTCTGCGTTAAAAAGGCGAATAAATCTTCTGAACAGGTTGTTGATAACTCCGCAATTGCGATATTTGTGCTTTTGCTTTTTGAGCGAGTTTTGGATATCCCTGTTTTGCCAATGCCTTGACTTAACACCAATGATATAATTTGCGTTTGATGAATATGAGCATTCGTTCCATAATTGTGGTTGTATTATTTATGTTCCTATCCCAAGTGGGTTGGGCAAATCACATTTTGGGTGGCAATATCACCTGGACGTGCTTGGGTGGCAACAATTACCAAATCACCTTGACCTATTACAAGGATTGTTTTGGTAACTCGGGCGATCCACTCACAGAGAACGTGACTCTCCTTCCAGTAGGGGCTTGCGGCGGCACACAGACCTCCATTGAATTGGATTTTGTCAGTGCAACAGAAATTTCTGACCTCTGTGTCACAGAGTTGCCCAATAGTTCGTGCAGCGGGGGACTCAACCCGGGCACACAGCAAGTGATTTATCAAAGCAATGTGGTCCTGACACCGGGTTGCACGTGGAGAATAATCTACAACGATCAGGATTGGAATTATTTCAGCAATATGGCTTTTGGGAACAACGATGCCTTTATTTATGCTGAGATCAATACAACATCTTGCTCCAATAGCCTTCAGTTGCCATCGAATTTGGCCAATCCCGCCATAGTTTATCCATGTTTTAACGCTCCCTTTACCCATACGATGGCTGTGAACAACCCCAATGGATATACTCTGACGTACACCTTGGTTTCTACGCCAACAACGGGCGCAGGCGTGAGTTCACCACCAACGACGGCACCCGGTTACGTTATCCCGTCTGGAGTGAATTTCAATAATGGTACCTTTACCGTAACGAATATCAACCCGGCGAATGGCTTTACATTTTTCGGAAATTATGTATTTACTGTGCGCATTGAGATGTTCAATGGCGCAACTTTGGTCGGGGTTATGTACGAGACCATCACTTGGGTGGTTCGAAATTGTGCGCCAACAACGACGGTTTTTACATTGCCTGCAGTGCAATCGGTTGTTTCAGAAACCATCCAAGATGGCCCAGCAGCAGTATCCGTATGCGCGGGGGACTCGTTGTGTTTTGATGTAGAGGCGACCAATGCGGATTTGTTCAGAAGTATCGATCTGACCTATACGGTGGTGCCTGCGCTGCCCGGTTTAACCTTTACCCAAAGTGGACTGAATCCAGCATTGGGTAATTTTTGTGTCCCCAACACCGCGGGCTTGGCAGGAACATATACGTTGACGGTAACAGCCACTGACGATGCCTGCCCCAATCCGGACACGGATCAGATAGTGGTGACCATGGTCATTCACCCGAATATCAATGTCAACTTCAATGACACCACGGTTTGTCGCAATGTCAATACCGCCATTGTGGCCTCGGGATTGAACAGCGCTGCAAACTACGATTGGTCTGTGATTAGTGGCGACCTTACCCCCAATCCGGTAGACGGCAACGCTACATTAACAGTGGCACCGGATAGCACCACGGTCTACCAAGTCACTGGAGTAGGCGTGCCCGCGCAATGCACAGCTTCTCAGCAAATTACTGTACACGTAGCTCTGCACAATATCACCGAGGTGATTTCGGGCGAAACATGCAACCTGAACAACGGAAGTATCAACATTACACCCGTTGGAGATGGATCGGGGGTGTACAATTATGCTTGGGTTGGACCAGGTGTGGTGGCAGGCGCTCAAGACCAAGCCAATCTGACTGGAGGAAACTATTCTGTAACAGTGACTGACCCGACATACGGCTGCTCACTAACAGAGAACTATGTGGTCACCGACAGCCCTCAACCGACAGCTACATTTACGGGCAGCGCAACTGTATGCGAGAATCAGTCGACCAACGTGACATTGAATTTCACAGCGGGTCAAGGGCCGTTTGATTTTACCATTGCACCAGCGGTTTTGCCGTTGTTGGACGTGACGGATGTTCCAACGTCATACACCTTCCCCATCCAGATGGGCACAACTACCCAAACTTACACCGTAACGAGCATAACAGACGCTTCCGGTTGTACGGCCAACACCAATTATCAAGTGACCATTACCGTTCGGCCTACAGTCACAGCCACTTTTGTTCAACCTGCGCCACTTTGCGCAGGATCACCCTTATGCTTGCAGGTCGACTTCAGTGTTCCGGGGCAGTACAACTTGACTTACAACTCGGGTGGGACGCCAGTTGTGGAAACCGTTTTGGACTTGGATTGCATTGCAATCGCGACAAACCTTTCGGCAACTACGATATTCGATATTGATGGCGTATCTTATACCTCTGGATTGGCATGTACAAGTGCCGACAATTTGAGTTCGCCTACTACGGTAATTGTGAATCCTCTCCCCACGGTGAATTTGAGTGGAGGAAGCATGACCTGTCCGGGCGCAAGCGATCAACTGACCCTCACGCCATTAACAGGTACTGGACCTTGGGAGGTCACATTGAGTGAGCAAGGAGATCCAACGCCCATAGTGGTGACAATTCCCGCGGGCAGCTTGAGCTATAACTTCAATGTGCAGCCCAACACCACTGGAACGACCCAATATTGCGTGGTGAGTGTTGAGGATGTCAACTGCCTGAACCCGAACAACAGCAATTTGAACCAGTGCACCACGTCAACTGCGGTAGCACCATCGGCGGCAACACTAACCGGTTCGACGACGATATGCGAAGGAGGCACTACCAACCTCACGTTGACCTTGACAGCAGGTTCGGGACCATTTGACTTCACGATTAGCCCAGCGATACCGGGATTGGACACGACCGATGTTGCCAGCCCCTATGTGATTCCGGTTTCGCCTACTTCAACGCAAACGTATACCATTACGAACATCACCAACAACCTCAACTGCCCAACGGCGATCAACACCCAAGCTACGGTGACCGTGTTGCCGCTGGTGACGACCGTTTTGCAGCCGGTGCCAGCACAATGCGATGGCGCTCCGTTGCAAATCACCGTTGATCATAGCGCAGCCGGTTCCTATTTTGTGACCTACACCGTTAATGGAGGTGCGCCCATTACCACTCCTGCGGCTGTTGCAGATGGCGGCACCATAACCATCACGCCAGCACCCACAGCCAATGTGACCGTCGATGTGACCTCGGTCTATTATCCAGGAGCCAATCAATGTCCGAGCTCTAACGCCAGCAATGGATCCATTACCGTAACGGTCAACGACCGACCAACGGCCACATTGACGGGAGGTGGAATCATTTGTGATGGTGGTACCGATGATTTGAATTTGACATTGACGGGCACTGGACCATGGACAGTTTCTTATACCATCAACAATGCTCCACAAACCGACTTGACCGTGAATGCGTCACCGTTTGTGTGGAATGTCACACCCGTGGGCCCAGGCAGTTTCAATTATTGCATCACGGCAGTGCAAGACGCGAATTGTACGAGCTTGCCCATTCCTGCGGCGACAGGATGCACTACCGTTCAAGTGGTCGATTATCCAACGGTTTGCGCATACAGCATCAACGATACCGAGTTGTGCGAAGGCGAGTGTGCGACCATGACCATCACCGTTTGCGAAACAGGATTGTGGAC
The DNA here is from genome assembly GCA_947463065.1 of Flavobacteriales bacterium. Classification (GTDB taxonomy): domain Bacteria; phylum Bacteroidota; class Bacteroidia; order Flavobacteriales_D; family Sanyastnellaceae; genus CANHSF01. The sequence goes on from CANHSF010000118.1 coordinate 3,940, forward strand.
AGTGAATTGTCAGCAGATTCCTGATAACGCGGCACCAGAAATTTTTGTGTCGCAAGGAAGTGCTTTGGCACCTGGCGTTCCGTTCACTTACAATATTTGTCCAGGAGTTACAACAGATTACGTTGTTTCATCCATTTATTTTGATGGAGCGCCCCAATGTGCGACGGTGGTGAATGACACGATTCGTGTGAATGTCAATGGACTGATTCAAGTTGCGGTTACCGATACGGTTTGCGATAACATCGCCTCCAGTTACACCTTGCAGTACACCCTTTCTGGTGGCGAACTGCCCTATGATGAATTGCCAGGAGGAGTGGGAGGATCATTTGCGGGAGCGGTCTTCACATCATCTGCAATACTAACGGGTTCGGGAGCGAACTTTACGTTCAGCGATGTCAATGATTGCAATGCGGTTTTGATGACCATGGCTCCCTATGCGTGCCCTGTGCTCACGGACGCAGGAAGCATGGCTACGGCGTTGTTGGAATTCTGCAACACGGGCTTGGCCAATGGAACATACAACAACGATGGCTTCTTGGATGGCAATGACGAGCAAGTTTGGATTTTGGTGACCAATCCTGCCAATCCGATAGGCACGGTTGTGCAAACGAATTGTTTGGCCCCCCAATTCAACTATTTGCCAGGGACAATGACCTACGGCACTACTTACTACATTCTATCTGTTGTGGGCGATGATTTCGGTGATGGAGAGTGCGTTGATCTGACTGCTCCCAACGTAAGTTTCTCGAACGGCCAGCCTGTGATATGGTACGCCAATCCGACAGCGGTTTTGAGCACGCAAGACAACGCCGTTTGTCAAGGAGAATGCGTGACATTGGAATTGAACTTAACGGGACCGGGACCTTGGACCGTGGTGTATAGCATTGCAGGTGTGAATCAGGCGCCATTGGTTATTCCAGCGGGGACCATTATGCCTTACACATGGTGTGTCAATGTTGCCGGCAATTATGCGCTTCAAAGCGTTACGAGTGGGCCATTGTCATGTGCCGGTACTGTGCAAGGAACGGTAACGGTGGTTATTAATCCATTGCCCGCTGCGACTTGGAGCGGTTCAGCGGAGACTTGCGATGGCGTGGATCATTGTTTTTCGATCAACTTTACGGCCGGAACGGGCCCTTGGGATGTTGAAATTGACTTGCCAGCAGGAGCCAACGCGGTCATCAACAATGTTGCGACACCATACAGTTATTGTACGAACACACAAGGAGCATATGATATTGTTTGGCTGCGCGATGCCAACGATTGCGTGAGCACAGCGAACATTGCGCCCGTGGTGCTAACGGTCAATGCACTGCCCACCGCTGCGTGGAACTTGCCGGACACTAGCTTTTGCGAGGGAACATTGTTGGATGTTCAGAGTCTCAATACCGGAGAATCGCCGTTTGTTTTATACATTACAGAGCCAGCCGGAATCAATGAGTTTCCGAACAATTGGGCAGGCGGTTTATTGCAGGTGAATGAGCCCGGCACTTACACTTTGGATAGCATTGTTGATGGTAACGGGTGTGTGGGAGTGATGAACCTTGATTTGGTTCTGACCGAAATCAGTTTGCCAATTATTGATGCTGGATTGAATTTGGAAGTTTGTTCTGGACAAGATGTTCAAATCGGAACACCTGCTGTGGTGGGGCAAACGTACCAGTGGTCACCATTGACGGGCATGGCGGCAGGAGCAGCACAAACGGCACAGCCAACGATCAATATTGTAAGTGCGGGAACAACTGAGGTTTACGAATATTTTTTGGAGGTGGACAATCAAGGCTGTGCACTCACGGATTCCATGGAGTTGACGGTATATCCACCACCGAGTTTTGGTATTGTTGCCTCGGCCGATTCGATTTGCTTTGGCGGGACAGCTACCCTTACTGCAGACAACGGCCCTGGCTTTTCATGGGCTTGGGACGCCAGCGCGAGCATTGTGAGCGGCAATCTTGCTTCAGCCTCCATCGATGTGGAGCTGTTCAGCATAGAGACGTTTGAAGTAACCGTGAGCGAGACCCATACCACAGCGGTGTGTGTGGATAGCTTGGAGTATACTGTTTATGTGGGCGATTCACTAGCAGTGATCGAGGATTTTCCAGCAGAATTGTGTTTTGGCGCTTGCGACGGGGAGATTGAATTGACGACCAGCGGTGGTTTTGGAACTTATTCTTACGATCCATCAAGTGAACTGTTGTCGGACCTTACGCAGAATTTGTGTCCAGACACCTTTGACTATACCATTCTGGACGCCATTGGTTGCGCGGTATCTGGACAGATCATCATTGGTGAGCGCGAACCCGAATTTATTGACAGCTTAGTAATTACGCAGCCAATTTGCGTGTACAATACAGGTTCAATCGAAGTATTTGATGATGTGACCTCCATCAACATTACTTCCGATTGCGGAGTAAACCTAACGGTCTTCGACACCCAAGCGTTGTTTACGGAATTGACCCCGCCGTGTATAGTAACCATCACAACCGTGTTTCAAGTGGATGGAAACCCCAATGCGTTTTGTTCGATTAGCGAAGAAGTGGAGATTGAATCCATCTCAACCGATATTGATTTGAATCCGGTTTGGACATCGGAGCAATACTGTTTCGACGACGAAGTTTGTTTTGAAGCCAACCCTACAGGAGGAACGGGCGGCGCAGATGTGCAGTGGTACAATTGTCCGGAACTTACCGCAGGCTGTTTTGTCAACACCGACAGTCCTTTCTGTTTTAACATACAAACCGACAGCACCCTCTACGGTGTGGCGATAGACGGCTTGGGTTGTTATTCCGACACGGTGATGGTGGAGGCGTTTTTGTTCCCTGGCATTGACCTTTTGGTAGCCGGAGGATTGGATACTTTGTATCTCTGCGAATACGACACGTTGGCCATTGAAGCAGCGATTGCAGGTGGCAATGGATTGATTGAGGTGGATTGGTATGAGGTGATCAATGACGCGGCTCCAATAGCAACAGACACGACCATCTTGTGGGCACATCCATTTTATCAAACCGAATATTACGCCATCGCTTCCGATAACTGCAGTGAGCCGCAAATTGACACGGTGGTGGTGGTGGTTCATGATACGCCCGAGGTTTATTTCGAAACCGATACATTGGCGGGATGCTTCCCCATCACGGTGGATTTTTATGACCTCGCTTTGATCAATCCCGGCGTAGATTTCGATTGCGCTTGGAGTTTTGGCAATGGAGCCATTTTGGAGCAGTGCGCCGATACCACCACTTACACCTACCCGGGCTTTGGAACGTTTTTCCCGACTTTGACCATCACCACGGAGGATGGATGTGAGGGCAGCTATACCGCTACGGAACCGATCGAGGTGTATGGATATCCAGAGATGGATTTTACGTGGAACCCTCAACCGGTGACCGTTTTGGAGCATGAGGTGGAGTTCATCAATCTCACCCAAGGAGCCGAGGATTATTTGTGGAATTTTTATGGCAGTGCCACTTCGATAGCCACTAACCCCACTCACGATATCGCCGAGCCTATCGATATGGGGATTTACCCCATATGCTTGATTGCCACATCGGAGTTTGGCTGTGCGGATACCTTGTGCCAAGACATTTTGGTGGAGAGTGTTTTGGGAGTATTTGTACCCAATGCATTTACCCCCGACGGCGACGGCATCAACGATGTGTTTATACCGGTAGTGAGCGGCGTGAAGCCCGATAAATTTAAGTTTTGGGTATTCAACCGGTGGGGCGATGAGATTTTCTTCACCGATAAGATTGACCAAGCATGGACTGGAGGCAGCCACAACGGAGAGTTTTATGTTCAGCAAGACACGTACGTTTGGCGCATTGAGTGCGAAGCCATGCAAGACGGTCGCATAGAAGTTTTTGAGGGTCAGGTTACCATACTTCGGTAATCCATAGAAAAATATTCGAAAAGGCGGGCAACTTGTTGCCCGCCTTTTGCATCCCATACACGGACAGCAATGACGGATCATGAACTAGCCAATCAATGTATGGCGGGTAATGCAGAGGCCCAGAAGGAGCTGTGGAAGCTGTATTCGCGCAAGATGATGGCTGTTTGTATGCGCTATTGTGGAGACCGCAACGATGCGGAGGATGTGCTGCAGGAGGCTTTTATAAAGATCTTTCAGCGCATGCATCAGTGGCAAGGAAATGGACCCTTGGGGGGCTGGATCCGCACGGTTGTGGTGAACACCAACCTTACCTTTTTGCGGGAACGCAAGAAGAAACTAGCAGAACGCGAAATCGATGATCATTTGCCGGTTTCGGATGTTGAGCCCAATGCTTTTGATCAATTGGGCGCGGAGGTACTGCTCCAGCTCATTGCTCAAATGCCAGAAGGTTACCGAACGGTATTCAATCTTTTTGCAGTTGAAGGCTACGGACACAAAGAAATTGCGGACATGTTGGGTATAAGCGAAAACACCAGCAAAACACAATTTTTGAAAGCCAAGAATTGGTTGAAAAAACGAATAAGCGAACCATCATCCGATGATTTGATAGAAGAACAAAATGAAGGGTATACTCAAGGATAAATTGGATCAAGTTGAAGTGCCGGTGTCCGATCACCTTTGGACAAATGTGTCTGCGCAGATAAGCGGCCAATCGGCTGCTGCAACAGCTAGCACTTCAGCGATATCAGCGATAAAGGCCGTGGCTATGGGCGTTGCCGCTATGGCTGTGGTGGGCGTTGGTGTTTGGTGGTCTGTGTCTAAAGGACCTTCGGTTGCCGCACCTGCGTCCCAACCAACACAGGTGGTCAACCTTGCGGAGCAAAACGCAATGGTGTTGGAGAATCCAGCACAAGTCCCTGCAGCAAAGTCGGTCACAGAGAGCAAAGCCATTGAACAACCCGCAGTCTTGGGATCCAACCCATCCAAGGAAGTGATCGATGGAACTGTTGGGCCTTCCGACGCACCAAGATTGCAGCCAGATGGCCGTTTTGGAACTCCAGATCCAACACCCATCGAGGAAGTGCCATTTGAGGTCGAGTACCGCGAAGGAGTAACTACAATGCATCAGATGAGCGCGATTTTCACCACAAAGGCGCAAGAAACCGGAGCAGTACAATTCAGTCCACGCGATCAACGAATAGGAACACAATATGCTTGGGATTTTGGCGATGGTCATGCATCCAATGAACCTGCGCCAGCTTATACCTACGAAAAAGCAGGAAGCTATTATGTCACACTGACGGTTACCAACGAAGAAGGCGAGGCGCTGAGCAGCGGCCAAACCGTAGATATTGAGCGCCGCGGCGACTTGCAAGTGGCGAACATCATCACACCGAATGGAGACGGGTACAATGACGAGTTTGATCCAGCGGCGATGCAAGACGGTGCACAGATTGATTACCTGTTGATCATGAATGCCCGCGGTGAGCGCATCTACGAGTCTTCAACCCATGCTGTTTGGGATGGACGATTGGGCAATGGAGATCCAGCGCCCTCGGGAGTGTACATTTACCTGTTGCGGGGTAAGGATAAGAATAACGGAATCATCGAAAAGTCGTCGAAGTTGACCGTTAAAAGATAAATCGGAATACTTATATTCGCGCCCCACGCGATTTTAGGGAGTCGTTGGGATGCTTTTATTGACCATATCAAACCAGAACAATGAAACGTTTTTTACTATTGGTGTTGGGAGTATTGAGCTTTTACATGGCCGATGCTCAAGTGCAAACGATTAACACAAAATTGTACCGTTATCGCCCAGATTTGACGGATAAAGAATACTGGGACATCGACCGCCTCAATTACATGCCCAAGGAAGATTGGGCGTTGTATTCTGCCGATCCACGATTCGATGCGGAGAAGGTGGTTGCGCTTCGCAACAAATGGAAGCAAAACAACAACCGTCCAGGCCAACTGAAGACAACACCCGCAGAGGCAGCTTGCCATTGGGTAAACCCCGACAACAGCTATGTTCACCCCAACCCAACCAACTGGCCAGGCAGCCCGGGCAACTCCACCGACAACTTTTCGGGGGTGATCAATTTGGGTTGGAACTTCAATTTCTTTGGACAGAATTTCAATCAAGTTGTATTGACCACCAAAGGCACCATTGCACTTGGAAATGCAGGTTACATTGACTTTCTTCCTTCCTCTTTTCCAACACCACTGGGCAACGAAACCAATCAGCAGCACGACCACATCTGTGCCTTTTGGAGCGATTTTGACTTTGGAGCAACAGGAGAGTTGTACTACAAAGTGACCGACAATGCCCTTTATGTGAATTATATCGATGTGGGTTACTGGCCCGTTCAAGGCGATAAAACCAATAG
>CANHSF010000119.1 GCA_947463065.1 Flavobacteriales bacterium
ATACTGAATCGAATTTTAAAGGTTTATCTTCTGCTGATGAAGCGATAAAACCGATTCAATATTTTGGACGCTGTTGGCAATCCACCGCCAACTATGCCCTAAAATTACGTGTCTAAGCCCATCAATTGGATGGCATCTTGATAAAGCGTTGTACAAATGAACCCCGCGCATTGGTGTGAACCACCTGATATGTGCCTGGCGCGAATGCATCAATTGAGAGTTCCATACTGCTCGAGTTTAAGCGAGCAATGTGGACGATGACACGGCCATTGATGTCGGTGATAGCGAGCGATCCGGGTGTCTCGTCCATTAACCGAATGTTAATTCGGTCGGTGGCCGGGCTTGGATACAATTGAAAGCCTGCACCGTCTATTTCATCAATCCCTACATCGAGGATTGAGAAGCTGGTATCGTATGTGCAGCCATTGTTGTCTGTCACGATCAAATCGTAGGTGCCTTGGGCAAGATCGGTGTTTTCTGCGCCTGTAGCTTCATTGCTCCAGAGATAGGAGTAAGGCTCTGTGCCTCCTGACATATTCACAGCAATACTGCCGTTGGCGCCATCGTTGGCATTGGTCAATACAAAGTTTTCCAAGGTCAAAGGTGCTGGCTCGTTGATCACCACATTGGTCAAAACGGTGCATCCCAAGGTGTCATTGATCTCAAGTGGGTAGGTGCCAGCAGATAGGTCGGTGGTTACCAGCACCGCGAAGTAAGCATAATAGGGCATGGTGCCTCCTTCAATATCCCACACAACTGATCCATCGCTTCCTTCGAAGCACGACACGTCTTGTGTTTCGATGGTGACGATCAATGGCGAAGGTGCTGTCACTTCGTAAATGCTAGTGGCCGTGCATAGGCCGTTGTAATAAGCGGTGAAAGAATAGGAGCCAGAGGTTAGTCCAGTTAGGTCGCCGCCATATATGCCATTGCCCCAAACAAGTGAATCAATAGGTGCGCTCGGGATCACTGAGATCATTCCGTCTGCCGAGTCGTGGCATGAGGCATTGGTTATGGTTGCATCAAGTTGGAGTTCAGGTGCTGCAATGATTTCAATGGAGTCTGCAACAGAGCAAAACCCTGGGCTGCTCAATTCGAAAGAATACCAACCGGGAGCAAGATCGTTAAGCGTTGCGCCGTCTGATCCGTTCTCCCAACTTACGGCAATGTCAATGTTCGATGTTATGCTAGCGCTTCCGGTGTTCTCGGTGATGCAAAGGGGTTGTTGAATGAAGCTATCGTACGGAATGAAATCGCCAGCAACGATCTCCAGGGTATCGACAAATGAATATCCATTGGCATCAACCACTAAGACGCTGTATGCCCCCGGTGTGCTCACCCACAAACTATCGCTGGTGGATGCATCGTTCCAAGTGATAGACGCATAGTCCCCAGCCCGCAGAAGCAAGGAGTCGCCGCACAGTGCTGTATTTTCCGCGGATATGGAATAAGTCGTGTTCTCGCCCTCGACAAAAAAATAAGTCTGATCTGCAGCAAGGTTGTAGATTTTCTCCACCAATCCTCGGGGCCAAGTAATGATCAAACTGTCGATCTGAGTTGCACTCCCCATGCTTAAAATTTCGCGGGTGGAGTGTTGCGTCAAATAGTCTTCACCGCAACGGGTATATTTGATGTAGCGTTGGCCATTGATGTAATAATCCAAATGGGAGCCAATGGCGTCGCGATTGCTGAATGTGCCTTCAAGATCCACTTTGATCCAGTGATTGTTGTTTGGAATTCCTTGTAAGAGTAGATAGCTTGTATCGCCTGTGCACGTCACACTGAGGTCCCAAAACCCATCGTTGTTGAAGTCGCCTTTTCCTGCTGCGTAGGTGAATAGCGCGCTGGTGTTGATGGAAGAAATGCCAGCATCGCTAAACGTGCCATCGCCGTTGTTGCGATAGAAAAAGTCGTTGTTCAGAACATTGGTAGCTGTTGCAACATATATGTCATCCCAGGTATCGTGGTCATAATCGACCCAAGTTCCAGCCCAACAAAAGGAATTGACCTCCAAATTGGCCTCAGCGCTGGCATTGGTGAATGTTAAATTGCCGTTGTTGCGCCAAAGAATATTGGGGTCCATGGCGTCTGTGACATAGATATCCCAATCGTGATCGTGATCGTAGTCGGCTATTCCGATGTTCATGCTTTGCACATTGGTAGCTACGCCAGCGCTGGCGGTGATGTCGGCAAAAGTGCCGTCTTGGTTGTTGATGTAGAGTTTGTTCGACTCGTTGTTGTCGTTGATGACGTATAGGTCGGGCCACATATCGCCGTTGAAGTCTTGCCAAGCAGATTGAAAGGTCAGCGAACCCAAATTGCTTACGCCAGCGGTGGATGAAACATCGGTGAATGTGCCGTCTTGGTTGTTGCGGCACAAAAAATTTCTGCTGTTACCCACGGTGCTATAGGTGCAAATGTGAACGTCTAACCAACCGTCGCGGTTGAAATCGCCCCATGCACAACCGTAAATGTGCGTGAGTGCGTTTTGGGTGATGCCCAAGCTCGCGGTGACATCGGTAAATTGCATCAATCCTTCATTGCGAAATAAACGCGTGGTTCCGCTTCGTTTGGTCCACAGCAAATCGGCGTCATCATCATTGTCGTAGTCTATCCAAGTCGCCATTTTGGAGTCGTGGGTAAATGGAAAAATCTCCATGCGTTCGAATCCAGTGCCTCCCAGATTGCGGTACATCACCAATGAGTCGTTCGAGCTGCAATAGGTCAGGTCGTCCCAGCCGTCGCCATCGAAATCCGCAAAACTCATTCCTACACCTAAAATGCTATTGCCGGTGTTGCGCATGTTGATGCCGAATGCGCTTGAAACCTCGTTGAATCCTTGGGCTTGGACGCGATATGTTGAGCAAATCGCTATGCAGACAAGGAAGTATGTCATTCTTTTCATGAGCCGAATACAATTTTTTGGTTCAACAACCCTCCTTTGGAGAAGTTCAGGTCAAAATTATTCAAGTGGCTTTCCTTTTTACCTTTGCCGCCCCGAAGTAATGAACCTATCGGGTTGGATAAGGTTTAATGCGGTAAATAGACATCAGGAATCATGAATACATCGACATCTCAATCGCTTTTTGAAAAAGCAAAGACATTGTTCCCGGGCGGAGTCAATTCTCCGGTGCGGGCGTTCAAAAGCGTTGGCGGACACCCTCTTTTTTTTGCCAAAGGGGAGGGAGCCTATGTGTGGGATGAAGATCAGAACAAGTATTTGGATTTTTGTTGTTCTTGGGGTCCGTTGATCCTTGGCCATGCTCATCCACACGTGGTGAAAGCCATTTCTGAAACGGCTGCAAAGGGCTCCAGTTTCGGTGCGCCAACCCGCTTGGAGAATCAATTGGCGGAGTTGATTCTTTCCAACCACCACTATATCGAAAAAATTCGATTCGTGAGCAGCGGCACGGAGGCGGCCATGAGTGCCATCCGACTTGCAAGAGGTTATACCGGTCGCGACAAGATCATCAAATTCGAGGGCTGTTACCATGGGCATGTGGATAGCCTATTGGTCAAGGCGGGAAGCGGTTTGGCCACATTGGGAACCTCTTCGTCTGCGGGAGTGCCGCAAGCCTATGCCAACGAGACCATTGTGGTTCCGCTCAACGACATTGAGGCATTGGAGGCAGCAGTAACCCAATACAAGAACCAGATAGCAGTGATTGCCATCGAGCCCATCCCTGCCAACAATGGTTTGCTTTTGCAGGATGGTGAGTTCTTGCGGTATTTGCGTCAGTTGTGCACACGCGAGGGCATTTTGCTCTTATTCGATGAGGTCATTAGCGGTTTTCGCGTCGGATTCGAAGGTGCGGCGGGGTACTACGGTATTCAGCCTGATGTCCTTTGTTTTGGAAAAATAATCGGAGGAGGAATGCCGGTTGGAGCGTATGCATCATCTGCCGAGGTGATGGCCCATGTGGCGCCTGAAGGACCGGTGTACCAAGCCGGCACATTGAGCGGAAATCCCGTGGCTATGGCGGCGGGGTTGGCCCAATTGTCGGAGTGTTTGCGCCCCGGGTTTTATGAAGAGTTACGCGAGAAAACAGACTACCTTGTGCGCAACGTGATGGCTTATGCGCAGGAAAAAGCATATGCCTTTCAGATGTTTAGTATTGGCAGTATTTTCTGGGTTTCTTTTGACGGCGTTAAACCAATTCGGCGCATGGATGAAATCGACGAGCGCGGTGTTCAAAGATTTGCCCCCTTTCATCGTGCATTGTTGGAACGCGGTGTGTACCTCGGCCCAAGTGGTTATGAGGTTGGTTTCATTTCACAGGCGCATACCAATGCAGATATTGATTTTGCGATAGCGGCAATGAAAGAGGCTTTGGATGTGGCTTACGCGCATTAGGGCGAGATCACTACGTTGAATGCAACAGCATCGTTATTAGCGGAAGTATACTGGCTCCGCTGTCGATCCAAATTGTTGAAGTGCGATATTTTGCTGTTCGGATGAGCTGCCACGCCAAGCAGGTGTATCCGACACCAAGGACAAACCACGACCACAGGTGAAGTCCCCATTCCACGTCCGGTCGGATAGCGATTGAGGAGAGAATAGCGCAGCCGCTCACCAAGCAAACGGCATGCACGCCCAACCCATGTGCGAGTGTGCGAATTTGGCCTTGATCCAAGGTTTTGTCGCGGGCATCGCTCAGCATCGACAATGCAAATACAAGCAACCCATCCGAAACGATATAGCTGCCACCATTGGTCAAAGGATCTATGGCTAAAGCGCTGGTGCAGCTGACCCACGCCACAGCGATGGCAAGGTTTTTTGCCAAAGGCATAGCGCGCAGGTGGAAGCGCGCAGGCCAACGGTACCAAATCAAAAGGACACCACCCACCACGGTATAGGCTGGAAAACCAGTGAAACAAAACCAAATGAGCAGCAAGGTAAGTGCGGCATGCCGTTCAAAGGGGAATAGCTGTGATTGAGGGTTCTGGAACGATCGGTATCCGAGCCAAACCATTAGAAACGATTCCACGGCATACATTGGGCTGAGATGAAATTGCTGGACGTATTGCCAAGTGATGCATGCGCCACCTAAGCTAAGGATCAGCGGACTTTCAAACAGAATGCGATTAAAGAACCGAGGCGCCATTGTTGATCAGCAGCGAAAGGATGAAACCCAATGCAGCGCCAGAATATCCTCCTTGTGCGGCACGAACAATTTTTTTGCTACGCGCAGGAGCTTCGTAGCCGGCAGCGTAATAATCGTTGTACATGTATTTGGCATCGCGCATGGAGTCATGATCGATTTGAATTTTGCCGATGAATTGTCCACCCATGTATAGCAAGGTCGGTAAAAATACAGTTGACCAACCGTCGCCTCCCAAATATGCAATCGTGCCGGAAAAGAGTATTCCAACGACCAAAACACCTTTGGCGCGGTAGCCTTTTTTAGCATCGCCTGCGCCAATCAAATACACTTGCATTTCCTCTGGCGATAAGTAATATTCTTGTGCCCAATCTTCAGCATAATAAATGGTTTTTTGACCATTGGCTTTGCTGTGGCTATAAATGTCGAGCTTGTGTATGCTGACCTCGCGCAATTTGCCGTTGCGTTTGGCCACAGTGCCCAAAATCACCGTGCCGGTATCGTTGCTCACACTGATCAGCACTTCTTGTCCGCTCATGAGCAAAAGGGTATCCAATTGTTGAGCCTGAATGGCGGGTGCCAGTATCAAGAGCATCAATGCATATGCGATACGAAGAATCATGTTCCAAACATACACCAAAGCCACCAAACCAAAACACCCGCAATGAAATTCTATGTTTCCATTGCGGGTGCTTTGTAGGGTTGCAGGTTGGATTCGGCTTAAGGCACTTGTAAAAACTCCTCCAGACTCATCACCTTGGGAAGTTGTACGCCTTTCTTTTGCCACTCTGCAATGACTTTTTTCAAATCACCACTCTGCAATTTGGCATAAGCCGTTTGTTGTGTTTTGAATTGTTCATGCAACACCTGAATGGTTTCCATTTGCGATGGCGAAGGCGCTCCATAATAACCCGCAACATTGCTGTAGATGTCGCCGAGTTTTTCGCGCAAGCGGGGTTCAGCAGCACCGACATAATTATCCCCGGTGGTTATCACCAATTGCTCTCTGATATTGTCGAGTTCCTTGGCCGCTGCGGCATAATGTTTACCCAATTTGGGGTTGCTTTTCATGTACTCTTCCAAAGCATTGTCCCAAGTGTCGATTTGATAAACCAAATATGCCAAATCTTGGTTGAAATTGAACAGCTCGTTGGTCACCCTCTGCTGCTCGGCGCGCTCTGCAGCGGTGAATGGCGAATAGCGATCGTAGATGACTTCAAATTCCTTTTCAAACACCTCGCTCCCTTTGGTGATCCGCACGGTGTATTTGCCGGCTGGAACGCGAGGAGCTACCATAGAACCCCCGCTCATGGTTTTGCCTTTGGCAGATTTGGGTGCCATAGCATTGAATCCCCAAGCAACGGTATTGATGCCTTTCTGTTTGCCCGGCTCAAGACGACATACGAATTTGCCTTTGGCATCCACGATTTCCATGCTCATTTTGCCGAAAGTGTGACGTTTGGACAAATTGTAACGGATCATGGCTGCGGTGGTGGGATTGCTTCCCACGAACTCTTGTGTGCCGCTGGTTCCACCAAACGATCCCTTCTCTTCCATTACAACAGGCTTCATGTCGAAGATGTGCAGAGTTTTGGAGATGGTGGCGGGCGTCAATTCGCGCAAGATCGAGGTATTGTCGAGAATGATGATCCCTCTGCCGTGCGTGGCCAGTATCAAGTCGTTTTTTTCGGGGTGCATTTCCAAATGATGCACGGCAACGGCGGGAACTTTGTTGGTGAAGCGCGACCAATTTGCACCGCCATCGAGCGTGATGTATAAGCCCATTTCGGTACCGAGGTAAAGCACATTGGGGTTGATGTAATCCTCTTGGATGCAACGTGCGAATGAGCCGATTTGGTCATTGGCAATGGATGTCCAGCTTTTGCCGAAGTCGTTGGTTTTGTAAACATATGGCTTGAAGTCACCGGTGGTATGGCCCTCGAATACAGCGTATGCGATGCCAGGAGCAAATGTGCTTGCTTCAATGTGGTAGCACCAGGTGTTGGCTGGCAAACCAATGATGTTAGCCGTGACGTTGGTCCATGTCGTGCCGCCGTCTTGGGTCAATTGCACCTGGCCGTCGTCTGTGCCTATCCAAATGATTTTTTCATTGGATGAAGATTCGGCAATGGTGAAAATGGTGCAATGGTTTTCGGCGCCCGAATTGTCTTTCGATAAGCCACCTGAATTTTCTTGATTCAGTTTTTTTGCATCGTTGGTGGTGAGATCCGGTGAAATGCGCGTCCACGAATCGCCCATGTCGTTGGATAAATGCAGGTATTGGCTGCCGATATACAATCGGTTGGGGCTGTGTTTGCTCGTGGTGATGGGTGTGTTCCAATTGAAGCGGAGTTTGTCGTCGTTTTTGCCTTGATACGGTTTGATGACTTTGAGTTGCTCCGTTTTTGTGTTGAAGCGCCACACGGCTTCAGCGCCTTGCATTTCGCTATAAACGATTTCGGGCTGCGTGGGATGCGGATAAACTCGAAATCCATCTCCCGCACCTACCAATTCCCAGTCCCTTGCTTCAATTCCCCCCGGGCTTGATGATGGTCCAAACCAAGAGTTGTTGTCTTGCAAGCCACCGTAAACAAAATAGGGCTCACGATTGTCGATGGTCACATGGTAAAATTGACTTACAGGAAGATTTTCTGCATGTTCCATGGTAATGCCGCTGTTGGCGCTTCGGTAGAATCCGCCATCGGTGGCCGCGTATAGGTTTTGCGAGTTGTTGGGATCGAATGTGATGTCGTGGATGTCGGCATGCATGGAGCCCAACCCTCGAAAGGTTTTTCCACCATCGCGGCTAAATGAGCCGAACAATCCTGCTTTTACAATGATCTCGGGATCTTTTGGATCAACCGTAATGCGCGAAAAATAAAATGGACGAACAACTAGGGCAAAGTCACCGTTGAGGAATTTCCACGTTGCACCGCTATCATCGGATCGATAGAGTCCTTTTTCGCTGTCTTTTTCTGCTTCAATGACTGCGTATAGGGTCGATGGTTTTGACGGGGCCAGTGCAACAGCAATGCGTCCTAATTTGCCTGCAGGAAAACCAGTGTGAATTTTATTCCACGTTTTTCCTCCATCGGTGCTTTTGTATAGTGCGCTATTGAGTCCACCTGAGTTGAATGAATATGCGGTGCGCCGGAACTCCCAAAAGGCCGCATACAACGTATTCGGATTTTGCGGATCCATAATGAGCTCTGAACAGCCCGTGGTGGCGTTGACATAGAATATTTTGTTCCATGTTTTTCCACCGTCTGTGGTTTTGTAGACGCCGCGTTCCTCGCTGTCGCTCCAAAGCGCACCCAATACGCCGACATAAACGGTGTTGGGGTCTTTGGGATCGATTTCAATGGAACTGATGCGTTCTGATTTTTTGAGCCCAAGGTTGGTCCAGCTTTTACCACCATCGGAGCTGTGGTATATGCCATCGCCGATGGACACACTGTTGCGTGTCCAAACCTCACCAGTTCCCACCCAAATGGAATTGTCTGGATTGCTGGGGTCCACAGCTACTGCGCCAATGGATTGGCAATGGTCGTCGAAGATAGAGGTGAACGTCACTCCGCCATCAAACGATTTCCAGACTCCGCCTCCCGCAGTGCCGATGTATATGATCTGAGCGTTGGTGGGGTGGTGCTCGATGTCGGACACACGCCCACTCATGATCGCTGGGCCGATTTGCCGAGCTTCATAATCCCCGAAATAATCGGCAGCATTTATACTGGTGTTCTGAGCCAAATAGGCATGCGCGCTCATCATGGCGCACATTAGGTACCATAGTTTTTTCATTGCAAAAATGGGTGTGAGGTTGGAAATTATTGGGCAGGAAAGGCAAATGCTTTATCGTCGATCGTTGGGTTGATGATGATCTCCGTGAAACTTAGTGTTTGGCTCATGCCATCTTTCACACCCATGGTGGTTGAGAATGCGATATATACGCCATTTACCTCTTGGTAGTCACTGAACTTTTCTTGTTCTATTTTGCCTTTCATCTCGCCGCTGAGGATTTCTGATTCCGTTTGAATTAAGGCTTTGCTGTCCTTATCGATGAAATAATACTCCACATTGGGTGTTTCAACTCCTTCGATCAATTGGTTTTTTCTCGTCAATTTGATTTTGTAGCAATCCACTCCATCTACTTTTTCTTCTCCGTCCAATGCAATTTGATATCCCAAGCTCTTGTAATTGAAGAGCGCGTTGGGAAACGCACCCAATTCGCGTTTGAAGTTTTCGACGGTTTCGGAATCTGATTTTTCAGCTTTTTGGGTCATAAAATTGGTATTCCAAACAGTTGTCCCGTCGTAGGCCATTTGCGTAATCTCCATGCCTTGAAGCGCAAACCTCACGTACATGCGGCCGTCACGCATATAGACAATTTCAACTGGTATTTTCATACCGCCGTCTTCCACCGTGGCTTTATAAAGGATACCATTGACGTTGTCCCAAGCCTTGCCGCCGATTGCCTCGATCGATTCCTTTACGATTTGTTCGGCAGACTGTGCCCAAGACATAGTGGTGGCAGCTAGAAATAAAAAAGCGGCGAAAAGTGTTTTCATAATTGTGGTGTTTTATTGTGAGTGTAAAATTGACAAGGGTACTCCATAAGTCCATCGCCAAAATGATCAATTCGTGTTTTTTAGGGATCAAAGGCAAGACTTATGGATGAACTGCATAGCGGTCAAGTTTGTTTTTTAAAGGTAAATCGATATTTGATCACTTTGCCGCTCTCTGCGCTCTGTTCGTTGATTTGAATTTTGGCGAGTTTCTTTAAAACGTATTCCGACAATTGTGGGCTCGTTGAAATCAAGTCAACAATTTGAATTTTACCAGCAGCGTCTATTTTAAAACTCACTTCCACCACGCCATCCATATTGGGTTGCTGATCCTCGGCTTGCTTGGTTTTTTTGGAGGGCTTTTGGTGCGTTCCATGGCTTGGGTTGGCCAAAACACATGCGGGAGTCATCAGCAAAAGAATGCTGATGATCATGCAATAGGTATTGGTTCGAAACAGAGCCATAGGGTTCACGTGTTCAAAGTCGTGAGGTGACGCTTATTTTCCCGCAAAAGTTACTCCATTCTTGTTAAA
>CANHSF010000120.1 GCA_947463065.1 Flavobacteriales bacterium
CGCCACTCCATGAACCAGTGGAGGGGGTGGTGGTGACTTGCAGCGATGCGGTTGAGCTGCTGCAACTAGTGAGGGGTGTGAGCGGGGTAAACGTAGCTGGAGTAGAAACGGTCACCGTGGCTTGATCCGCTGCTGAGTTGCAAGGTCCACTGCCATCGGGGTCGTTGGTGGTCCAGGTGAGTGTCACTGGATTGCCTACTTCGCTTGCCGCAGGGGTATAACTGGAGTTGACAAGGGTGGCATTGGAGAATGTGCCCAGTCCGCCCGACCATTGACCATTTCCATTGGCTGTTGCGCTCAATGGTACAGGGGCTGCGCCGCAGACAGTATAAGGTCCCGCCGCTTCCGCAGTGGCTGTTCCAATGACGCTCAAGGGTTGGTTCACAGTGATAGCGGGACAAGGTCCTGCAGTTCCATCCGGATCGGTGGTGGTCCAAACCAATACTAGATTGGAGTTGCCCACATCCGAAGTACCAGGGGTATAGGTCGTTGAGGCTGAGTTGACATTGGCAAAGGTTCCGCTTCCGCCACTCCATGAACCTGTGGAAGGGGTGGTGGTGACTTGCAGCGATGCGGTGGAGCCGCTGCAGATAGTGATAGGAGTTGTTGGACTCGAAGTGGCCGGTGTGTTGATTGTGACCGAAGCCTGGTCCGTGGCTGCTGGACATGGGCCTGAGCCATCTGGATCGGTGGTGGTCCAAGTGAGTGTAAAAGTGGTCCCTACTTGACTCGCTGAAGGCGTGTAAGACGAAGTAATACTTGTTGGATTCGAAAATGTACCACTACTGGCTGTCCATTGACCGGGGCCATTTGCCGTTCCATTCAGCGTGAATGATTGAGCTCCACAAGTCAAATAGGTTCCAGTGACATCCGCAGTGACCGCCGCATTGACATTGACAGTCATCGCGTCGCTAGAAGTACATCCATTCGCATCTGTTACGGTTGTTGTATATGTGCTTGTAGCGCTTGGACTTGCAATTGGATTCGAAACAGTGCTGTTGCTCAATCCTGTTGTGGGACTCCAGATATAGCTCAATGCTCCGGTACCACCGCTGCTGCTTGCGGAAAGTGTTGCATTTGAGGTGCTGCAGATGGTTTGGTCATTGCCCGCATTTACCGTGGGAACGGGATTGACAATGGCTTGAAATACCCCGCTCTGATAGGTGGAGCAATTGGGAACACCCACATAGGAAAGTACAACGTAGTAGTATGTGCTGGTTGTGATATTGGGTGGATTGTATGTGCTGGCTGTAGCACCTGTTATGGCCGTTCCTGGATTGCTAGCGCTTCCGGGGTTCACTGGGTTTGTGGTGGAGTACCATTGAAACTGGGGATTGGCACCTCCTCCTGTGAAGGACAGTGTAAATGCATTTGGATCAAAGGGGCCACAATTGACTTGCGGTGCTGGTGGGGAGTTCAATACGGGCGCAGGAAAAACGATGACATCCTGTGTGCATGTCGAGGTGCATGACATGGGCAATCCCGTCTGAGGATTGATCGGAGCCACAGTGAGTGTCACAGTGAAAGTAATGTTGGTGGTCCCTGTGTTAGTAAATGTGAAGCTCGGATTTTGAGCTGTTGAACTACTGATAGTTGAACTACCAGATCCGCCAGCAGGTGGGGAAATCGTCCAGTTGTATTGCAGGGCTAAAGGGACACCATTGCACGAGGGACCTTGTGTGTTGTTGTTGGAATTAACGTTCAGAACGGAACAGCCCGTGGTGGGAGTCAAAGTGAATGCACAGGTGGGAGGGGATATGACACATAAATTTTCCGTGTGCAAGCTTTCGCCGCAAGCATTCTTTAATCTTAAGGTGTAGTCATAAGATCCGGGTTGATTAAATACAGCGCTCAAATCCGTCGATCCTGATGTCCAAAAATTGACATTCGAACTTGTACAACTGCCCAGCGAACTGCCTGCGTTTAAACTGTAATTACTTGGACTAGGAGAGTTGATCGTCCAGCATAGAGGAGCGGTCGAATTATTGCAGTTCAAAGGCAGATTAAGTCCGTAGTCAGAGCTATTGATCGTGCTCACCGATTCACCCACACAAATTGTTTGGGGAGAAAGTTGAAAGTCACTATTTGGTGGCTCACCTACAAAAATAACACTGCTCGCAGACGGTTGGGGTTGTGAACAAGGGTTTTGTGTGGTTACTTGAGCCGAATAGGCATTGGGTGTGTTAAAGATATTCGTGGCACCGCAGCTTGGATTGACATATGTATGCGTCAAAGTAGCAGGGGTATTGGGATGGGTATATGTCTCAACAGGTGATCCATCTCCCCAGTTAATTGTGTATACCGTACCGTTTACGTTTGTGCTTGGGACAGTAAATGAAAACGTGGTGACATGCGGGGCACACCCTTCGAATTGGCCCGCAAACAGCGCTAAAGTCGCAGGTGAAGGAGAGCTGCCTACAAAAGCGGTTGCAGTTGCAGTGTGTGAACAGCCATTTACAAGGTTTACAGTTAGTTCGACTAAATAAGAACCAACGCCATAGATATGCGTTACGATGTTGCTCCACGCAGCGGAGTTGACGGTCTGAATAGGGGATCCATCATTCCAGTCTACGGTATAGGAGCTAACAATACTAGATGCGTTGGGGGGAAGATCAATGAAAAAACCTACCTCACCGCTTGTTTCACCCGCAGTAAGACAGTAGGTGAGTAAGTTAACTCCATTGAGGGTATTATTGATATCAGCTGCAATCACATTGACAACAATACCGTCGCTCACGTCACAATCTCCAATACTGGCGGTGACCGTATATGTTCCGCCTGAATTTATTGCGGCATTAAATGCTGCTGGATTAGCATTAGAGCTAGAATATCCATTTGGTCCGTTCCAACTATAAACGACTGTTTGACCGCCGGGCACACCCGCCACGCTTGAACTCAAGTCCAAGCTACTCCCAGCGCAAATGGTAATGGCATTGGAGCTGCCATTGGCTGAGGCGGTGACATTGAAACTGGAAGGAATCACTGTCACTGTGACTTGATCCACGCCAAGCGCAGTGCCACCGCAACCTGTACCATTCACGTCGAGGGTGTACGTAGTGGTTACAGAGGGCGAGACGGAAGGATTTTCTATGTCTTGTGGGTTAGGTCCTGTAGTAGCAGTCCAAGTGTATGTCGCATTACTCGGCGGGTTGGCTAATACCGGATTTCCACCTAGCGTAATACTTTGTCCAGCACAAATGGTGACATCATTACCTGCATTGGCATTACATTGAGCATGTGACATTTCAAACGTACAACAGGCTATTGCAAAAAGAGTGGTGAAGCGCCATTTTTTGAGGCAGCTATTGAAAAAGGGAAACAGGCGAATATTACGGCATGAATATGCCATTAATCTCATTGGACGGCCATTTAATCTTGTACGCCATCTATTAAATTCTGAACACAGCTCAAGCCTTATATTGCAGTATAATGCCTGTAACCAATTGATAGCATTTAGTTGTTTCATGTTCGGTACTGGCACGCGGCTAGGAAATAATGACTAATTAGCATTCTTTTTAGTCCGTCAAGCGCATATAAGGTTTAAGTACAATTGGGGCGGCAAATATACAATCGAATGATATAAGTGTATCATATATTAGGATATTTACCAGGGCGAATATGCTGAGTGATTAAAAGTTTCCAAAAAATGCACTTTTGAGGACCACCTTACCTTATTTAATTGCAAAAATGGCGGCTAATAATTGAACAAAGGAATCACAGCAGCCTATTTGAAACGTGCCGTATAGCGTTCATTATGAAATGGATTCAGGTTGCTCGACGATGCGAGTAATTATAACTTTTGCATGTTATCACATAAAAATAGGGGGTAAGGCTATTGAAATAGGCGATGAATGTGTCAAAGATTTAAAGAGCGTTGAAGCAAGGGAAGAGGCATGTCAAAGGTTTGGTTCCAAATGCCATATGCACCGTTATTAAATATGAGATGCATAGTGTCATTTTTAAAATAAAAGGTCAAATCGGAGAGGTCCCACTTTTCTATTTCTTTAAGAATAGGATAGGGGTTTCCATCTCGATCAATCATGGGGCTCTTCGTTAAATACTCTTTGATTTCGGCCAAAAGAAGACTTTTAACGCTAGGGTTGGTCGGTATTGAAATGACTTGGCCTTCTTTGAAAGTTATAGCGTTGTATCCCAGATGGCCCCAATTTCCTCCTGCTGAATAACCTACTGCCATCAAAACGGAAAAATACCTACCTTGTTCAACATACTCAATGGTTGAATGAAATAAACTTTGGCACCAATCGCAATCTGGACTTGCGGCATGTTTGTCATGGAGTGCGGTCGTATGATTGTAATCTCCCTCCTTGCAAGATCGGAATGCTTTATAGTCTTCATTCTGCATAATGGAAGGAATTCTAAAACTTAAATCTCTGATTTTGCTATTCATCCTGATTCGTGACTCATCACTGTAAGGGGCTGATATGATATATGGAAAATCACTGTTATAATAATAGCATTCATGCGTAATACTAGCGCTTATCGTATCATACTTAATAGTCTTGCTAGCGGAAATGAGACTGTCCAATTGTTTATTCAGTTTGTCTGAATTACGCTTATGTTGATTGGTTAGGATCTCTAATTGGTTTAGATCATAGCTGAGGTTCTTGTTTTCGGTATTCAAAAGTTGAACCTCCCGATTTAAAGATGCAATCTTGGTATTTGAGAGCTCATTCAAACTATCGATACAGAGATTTAGACTGTCTATTTTGAAATGGAGAATCGTTATCTGCTCGCGCTTGTTTTGACCATGAGAGTTAAACGAGATCAATAGGCAAAGTGCTCCAAAAACAAGTTTGCTCCAAAAATGCGTATTACATTGCCCAATCGAGTGTCTTCTTAAATAAACGTCTCTGAGAGTTGGTTTTGTGAGATTACTTTTAATGTGATTCATTGGTCGAAAAGGGAAGTTCTTGTGTATAAGCAAATCAAATAGCTGGGCTAATTTTCTGAAATCAATGCGAAAAGAAAGATACAATTGAGATGTGAAAAAAGTAAGACCATGATCAATTACTCGAAACAAAAAAGAGACATTTTCATAGCCTAAATAAAACGTGTTGCCAGATCTACAGGCGGGAATGATTTTACAGGAGATCGGCCAAAAATTCCATCTCCTGAGATGGGTACTTTTAATCGGATGATTTGCGATGCTTTAAAGGATGAATTTAATATGACATTTCTTTTTAGAAGAGGCGAGTACTAGACTAGATTTATTGACCTGGCCATTTTGAGCGATCAGAGGTCCAACCGCATTGCGCAATCCTATCAAGGAACATCTTAATGGCCCCTTCCTCATATGAGTTTGGAAGATCATTACTTCGGATAACGATACCTAATCTGCTCAATTCAAAATCATTAATTAGACCATCTACGTATAATTGCTCTTCCCAACGCCGTGTTTCATTCGTGTAATTGCAAGCTTTTGTCCAACGGTCACAGTATTGATTCGCCATGTACAAGGCATATTCGTTTAAATCGCCTTGAGTCTTAAGGTTTTCACCTTCTTCTATTGATTTTTCGTTTCTAGATGCACGGTATTTATCATCGAGTAAATCAGCGATGAAGAACAAAGCTCCTATAAAAATAATGATCCCAAAGATCCCATTTGAATTGCGCTTATTCATAAGTAACGATTTTTTGTCAAATCAAAAATACTAAAGCATTAAAGATATTCAAGTTTTTTCTCGTATTCGGGTTCGTAAAACTTACTCCGAGCTTGCAAGTCCTTGCGAGATTTTGGCCTTGCTCCGTACGGATATAATCATTTATAAGAAATTTTTTTTGAGCAAGTTTACAATCGTAAAGTAAGTCTTTGTAGCTGATTCTTGAACAATGTATAGAAAAAACGCACAAGAAAGCGCCCTGTGACTGCAGGCTAATATACTCCCTTCACACACTCTTCAACCGCTCCGCCATCTCCGCGACTGCTGGACAGACTAAGGTGTTGCGATAAGTCAAATCCAAAATCTGATGCATGTGTTTGCGATCAGTGTGCGGATACTCGCGGCAGGCCAGCGGACGTACATCGTAGATCTGACAATAATTTTGTTCATCCAAAAATGCACAGGGACTGGACTTCAATACCCAATCGCCATCTTCGTCCATGCGCAGATAGGTGTCAGTGAACGTGGCGACCTTTGTCTTCAAATGTTTGGCAATCCGCTCAATGTCGATGGGCCGAAAAATGGGCGATGTTGTTTTGCAGCAGTTCGCACACGTGAGGCAATCTAACCGCTGAAAAATTTCTTCATGCATGGAGTGGAACCGATCATCAAGATCTTTCCGACGGCCGAGTGAGGCGAACAACTTTTTGTTTTCCTTCTTTTTTTGAACCGCAATATTCAGATGTTTTTTGAGATCATTATTCATGCGGATCGCTAAAGGCGGGGTTGTGGATAAACGAGGTGTCGGTAAGGCATTTTAAGAAAGCAATGACTTGTTGCTTTTGAATGTCCGATAAAAAGAGGCCTTCGTTGGCTGCTTCCATCATCGGGTCGATAGTAGCCGACACGATACCGCCAGAATTGTAATGATCCAAGACTTCTTCCAGTGTCGTAAATCGTCCGTCGTGCATGTAGGGCGCCGTCAATTCAATGTTGCGCAAAGTCGGGGTTTTGAATTTTCCACTGTCGAGTGGATTACCGGTTACACCTGCCAAACCTGGATCGCGATGAAAGTGGGCGTCCAAGCCATTGTTGTGAAACAAGTAATCGCCCATTTGCATGCCAGCATGGGAGTGGCAATGGAAACAGTCGGCACCTCCAAAGGGCTCGCCCGTATTGGGATTCAGGCCGCCTTCATCCAAGAATAAGTTAAATCCGGCTGACTCTGCTTCTGTAAATGTGTATTCGCCGCGGCGTTCGAGATCGAATTTGGAATTGGCGCTCACCATAATGCGAAGAAAGCTCGCCATGGCTTTGGCAGCTCGATCTTGTGTGATCTCAGTGCTTCCAAATGCTGCTTTGAAAAGCGGTGGATACTTGGGGTCATTGCGCAAGGCTTCCAAGGCATTTTCCCACGTGTTGTTCATCTCGATGGGGTTGATGATTGGCTCCAACACCTGGGTCTCAAGGGTAACTGCACGCCCATCCCAAAAATAATTGTAGGCCCATCCCAAATTCAACAAGGCCATCGATTGGCGATTGCCCACAGCGCCTGTAATACCTACGCTAAATTGATTGGGATCGCTGAACGAGTGTTCAGGCAAATGGCAACTTCCGCAGCTTTGGGTATTGTCTGCGCTGAGTTTTTTTTCCCAAAACAAATGGCGTCCCAAGGCAATGCCTTCGTAGGTGAGAGGATTGTCGGCGGGAATATCCATCGGTGGAAAGAATGGCGGCGATTGGAATGGATAAGGCGTGGGCGCGGTATCCGTGGTCACTGGGGGTTCTTCTTCCTCATCGTGACGGCATTGCCAGAGGCTCAGACTGAGTAACAATACTGCGGCGATCGACTTTATTCGTCCCATGGTGAGAGTGTTTTGTTTTGTAAAAAATTCCAATCGGTTAGCGTGTGCAAAAAGGCCACCAATGCTTCTTTTTCCTCCTGTGACAAATGTAGTTCACGAATACGTTTGTCCTGCTGGTGATGTCCTTTGCCGCCACTGTCATAGAAAGCGATAACATCCTCAAGCGTATTGAGGCTTCCATCGTGCATGTAAGGCGCCGTCACTGCAATATTGCGCAAGGTGGGCGTTTTAAAATTGCCGCTATCCGCCTTCAGGTGTGTTTTGCGCTCCAATCCCGGGTCAGGATAGGTAGTATACAATCCGACATTGTAAAAACCATAATCCGTGAAAAAAGGTTCGCTATGGCACTCCGAACATTGCAAGCGTTTGCTGAAGAACAATTCCATGCCTTTGCGCTCGAGATCGGTGAGGTTGCTGACTCCTGCTTTGAATTGATCGTATTTGCTATCGCCACTGATCATGGTGCGCTGAAACGCTGCCAAGGCGCGGGTAATAGTAAAGGGATCAAGGCTATCGCGCCCATAGGCCAAGCGATTGAGCGCGCGCAAATCTTCATGCGCATTGATTCGGGCCACGGCATCCATCATGTTGATGCCCATTTCTGAAGGTTCGTGCAAAGGGGCCAACGCTTGCAATTCGAGGCTTGGTACACCCCCTTCTGCCATGAGATAGGGCGACCATCCCAAATTGGCCAGGGTCGGGGTATTGCGACGGCCCGATTGACCATGCGCGCCTTGGGCGATCGTGCGACCGTCAGTAAATGCACTCGATTGCACGTGGCAAGTGCCGCAATTGGTCTTGCCATCCATACTCAAGTCGGTGTGATAAAACAGCCTTCGTCCCAACTCAATTCGCGCTTGGGTGGGCTGATTGTCGGGTGGAAAATCAAGCGAAGGGAACCCCTGAGGCACCCTGAGGCGCACGGGCAAATCTTTCGGCGAATCCGATACCGCTGGGCCACAACTGGCTATTCCCAGGAAAAGAAGCAGATTACTCCACAGCAATAGCTGCCGCATAGTTGTCGAAGAAAGAGGTGGCCAGCACATCCAATTCGCTGGTGTGGGTCACTGCATTGGTTGCCAAATCAATGGAGGTGCCCGATGCAGGTGCCAAAATTTGGTCAACGAATATATTGAGCTGCAACGATGCAGGACTGTTGGGGGCAACATTCAAGTTAAGTCCTGTAAAGGAGAGCTCGCGGTAGTAGGGGTCATCGCCAATGTGAAACAAAAACGAGTCGAGCAATTCAGCACCAGGCGTGCCGGTGGTGTCTATTTTTCCCTCGAATTTGGTGAAAATATACCCCGTGTTCCAGTACCAAAACATGCCTTGCGATCCGGCCACGCTGAGCGGATGACTGGAAGGATATTGCGCAGGATCTTCGTGTTTGTTGTATGCCGCAGGCACGCCGAGGCCCAACTTCAAACCCACGTAATTGCCTGATGGAACCGTGTAGTTGAGGTTCACGTCATTTTCAAAATCGGCCAAGTAAAAATCTTTCAACAATACCTCTGAACCATCTGCACGAACCAAATGGATCTCTGATATATAGCTCATGAATTTATCTACCCGGATGCGGTTGCCATACGTGTCAAAATACACTTGCTCGACCACAAAATCCTCATTGCCCCACTTGGCGCCCATGCCCAGGGTCAAGGTTCCGCTTGTGGCCGTATCTTCTGGTTTTTCTTCAACCGTGTTCTCGTCTTTGCAACCCACCATAGCGAAAGCTAAGCAAAAGGCCCAACCCAGTGTAAAAAGTGTAGATTTCATATCTCCGAATGTTTGATCCAACAAAGTTAACAACACACCACCTATACTAACACTGAATATCAGATATTTGTTGCATCACCAAAGGAGCGGGACTATTGGAATCTCAAAATTGTGAATGGACAGCGCAACAAACAATAAAAAATTCAAAGTATATCGGGCGGGTGCGGGCAGTGGAAAAACCTTTCAGTTGATTCGCGAGTTTCTCTCTTTGGCGCTCCAAAAGCCGCAAGAGGACTACTACAAACACATTCTGGCCATTACTTTCACCAACGCGGCGGCTCATGAAATGCGCCATCGTTTCTTGGGTGCCCTGCGTCATTTTGCCAATAGCGCATTGTCGGATCTGGAGCAGGACGCTCTTTTTGTGCAAGTGCGCGATTTTTGCGGCATCCCTCCGCACGAGTTGCAACAGAGGGCGGCACTTGCATATCGCCACGTTTTGCACCACTACGACCAATTGTCCATCGGCACCATCGACAGCTATGCGCAACGTTTGGTGCGCAGTTTTGCCTTTGAGTTGAATCTGGCTGGCGATTTTCAATTGGAACTCGACAGCGATGATTTTTACGATCGGGTCATCGGTGCTTGCCTCGATGAAGTGGGCATAGATCCTGAGTTGACCAACTACCTCATGGCGCTTGTAGAAAGCAAATTGGACGACCAAAGCTCCTGGAAAGCCAAACCCATTTTGGCGGGTTATGCATCCTACTTGAAAAATGAACGCGGTCATCGAGTGGCCATGGATCTGATCGAAAAACCCGTCGATTTTTTCCTAGAGGCACGCAAAAAGGCCATTTCTTATGTGA
>CANHSF010000121.1 GCA_947463065.1 Flavobacteriales bacterium
AATGCGATGGTGTTCAGCGATAATCGTTTTTTCTTCGGAACAAATGCCGGAATGTACTCAGCGCCTTACAATTCGGGAATGAGCCCAATCCCTGCGCTGCGACTCATTCTGGAGAGCATCAACCAAAAGGCCATTGACAATGTCAACAACCAAACGCATCAATTGGAATATGGCCAAAGTATCCACATTGCCTATACTGCTATTGGTTTTGGATGGGTCGATCATTTGGAGTTTGAGTACCGCATTCGCAATCAAGATACCGCATGGGTGCGAACCTCGGCACGCGGGGTCGATTTTAGCAATATGCGTTGGGGCCCAAATATCTTCGAACTGCGAGCACGACACCCCTACGGCGAATGGTCGCCCGTGCGGACAATGACCATTCTTGTAGCGGCACCTTTTTATGCATCCTGGTGGTTTCGCTCTCTCGTTTTCATCCTCTTTCTGAGCATCATTTATTACAGCGTAGAGTACTATTTGAAACGCCTGTATGCCCAACGCATGGCCGATATAGAGCAAGAACGTGTGCTGCTTGCCGAACGAAACCGCATCTCCACCGATTTGCACGACGAAATCGGTGCAGAGGTGAGCAACATTGTCATCTTGGCGCGCATCGCTCAAGCCAAAATCAAAAACAACGATTCGCCACGGACATCCATCGATAAAATTGATCGCGCTGCAAATGATATGATCAATAAAATGAATGGCATCATCTGGTCGCTTAATCCCGGCAACGATGATCTGGTGAGCCTGGTGGAGTACCTCAAGAGGTATTGCAACGATTATTTTGAATTGCATCATTACGGCGGCGGCATTGAAGTGGTTGGCAGTGTTCGACAAATGGAGGTCAAAGGCATCGTCCGCCGCAACATCTTCCTCATTCTCAAAGAATGTCTACAAAATGTCTACAAACACTCCCGCGCTGACTTTGTCAAAGTCATGATCAAAATCGAAGGCCGCAGATTGGTCATTGAAATTCACGACAATGGAGTGGGCTTCGATCAAAATGAAGTAAAACGCGGTCGCCTGGGTGTGCAGAGCTTGAAACGCAGGGCCCAAGATATCGGTGGCAACATTGTTATTTCATCCAAACTGGGTGTGGGGACCACTGTTGTCGGTACTTTCGCTATCTAGTGCCAATGCGATGGCAGATGCGCTCAGGCAAATAATGCTTTTGCATGAAGGGTGATTGGGTTGAATTGTGGGATATTTACCATGCTGAAATAATAGTGCCTTATGGATAATGTAATACGTGTTGCGCTCGTTGAAGATCATCTCGAAATAAGGGAAGGATTATCATATATCATCAATGGCACTCCTGGTTTTTCCTGCGAGGTCTTTGAAAACGCCGAAGTAGCCACCGAGGAAGTATCGGAGAAAGACTTTGATATCGTTTTGATGGATATCAATTTGCCTGGAATGAACGGTATCGAGTGCACCCGCCTTTTGAAGGAAAAAAATCCGAAACTGCCCATCATGATGTGCACCGCCTATGAAGATGATGAAAACATTTTCAAAGCGCTTGCCGCAGGTGCCAAAGGGTATATTCTCAAACGTGCTGCTGGCGACCATCTGATCGAGGCCATCAAAGACTTGCACGAGGGTGGAAGCCCCATGAGCAGCGCCATTGCCCGTCGCGTCGTCGATTCGTTTCAGCGGCCTGTAGTCACCGGCAGCAATTACAATCTTACTGCGCGCGAAAATGAAATTCTTGACCTACTCTCTCAAGGTTTTCGCAACAAGGAGATCGCTGATCGATTGTTTGTGAGTGTAAACACCATTCGCACGCACATTTACAATATCTACGAAAAATTGCACGTGCAAAATCGTGTCGAAGCACTGAACAAAGTAGGAAGGAAACACTATTCGTTTTTTCTCTAACGCACCACAACAATGTGACCAGTATGGGTGATGTTGTCGCCCATGGGAAGTCCATCCGCATTCAGAACGGTTAGCCGGTAATGGTACACGCCATCAATGGCATAGTAATCCTCCACGCCGCCTGTCCAAACTTGGGTTGGGTCGTTGCTTTCAAATATTAAGGTGCCCCAGCGATCAAATATTTCCAAGCGATAACTGCTCCAATGGTCGATCACCACCTGAAACACATCGTTGATGCCATCGCCGTTGGGTGTAATGGCATTGGGAATATAAAGCAATTCGCAATCCACGGTCACCAAAGTCCATAGCTCGGATGTGCATTCTCCCAATGTGCTTGCTAAACGAATGACTTGGTCATTGTCTGGATCAAACACGATGTCGTTGCCCTCGCCGATGAGGTTGTTTTGACTATCGTACCAAAAAAAATCGCCATTGCTTTCGGCATGCAACAGGGCTCCGTCGATGCAATTGCTGGCTATTGAAGTGGCTGCGGTAAGATCTGGAAGCGGACTGAACTCAAGGGTGAAAGCGTGGGTTTGGGTACAACCATTCAATGCTGTGCCTGTTACTTCATATGTGCCGCTTTGGTTGACCTCTGCGGTGTTTCCGGTCACTCCGTTGTCCCATATCCATTGATTGTAAAGTCCATTGGCTGTCAACGCTACTGCTTCGCCATCGCAAGGTGTTGCATCGCTGGGTATGATCTCAATGGCCGGTGGATCAATGAAGGTCAATTCAAATTCGTACGCCGTGCCTATACATCCATCGGCACTCGTTGCCACAATACTGTATAGTCCGGAAATCGACAGCGTTTGATCTGTTGGAGGCACATAGCTTTCTTCATTGAGTGTCCACGTCAAGGTGCCATTGCTGCTGAATGGAATTGCAAAAGGCGCAACGCACGATACGATGGTGGAACCGGGTGCGGGTGAAACAGTAGGTAGGGGCAGCAATGCAATAGCCACGTTGCCACTGGTTAGGGTGCAGCCCAATGAGGTGGCTTCAACAGTATAGTCGCCTCCAAGGCTGGCGATGTATTGCCCTCCATTGCCGACCGCTTGATTGCCCATGTACCACGTATAACCGTCATAATTGCCTTCGACTTCCAAAACGACAGTTTCTCCAGGACAAATGCTCGCATCATTGCCAACTATGATCACTGCAGGTGGGTCAATATCCAAAAACACAATGTCAAGTGCATTGCTTGGATATACACAGCCGTTCTCGGTAATGACCTGGGCGGTATACGCACCCGATTGGGTGGTGGCAATGGATGGGGAATTGGTGGTTTGAAAGACAATGGCGTCTCGCAGCCACTCGACCGTACTTCCTCCGGGTGCTATGCTCAGCGCAACCACTTCGTCGGGACAAGGGGCGAGCGAACTTGCAGTAAGCACTGGATCAATGGCGTTCTCGTAAAACACGTCCAATGGGTCACTGGTGTACGAACAGGTGCTGATGGTGTAAACAAAGGTGTACGCACCGGCGGCATCCGCTATGGCCGTGGGGCCTGTGCCAATGGCTGTGTTTTCAAAAAACCACTCAATGTTTGCTCCCGGTGCGGTGGCTGTAAGTTCAGTAGATGTACCGGGACAAAGAATGGCGCCGGAGCTGCTGCTGATTTCCAAGATCGGCAAGGGTTCGTAGGTGACAAACACACTGTTGCTTTGCGCAGAACAACTTCCTAAGGTTACTTGCAAAGTATAGTTGCCGGTTGCAACGGCATCGTAAGTGGATGCAGTGGCATTGGCAATCGGTTGGTTGTCCAGATACCATTGGTAAGTTCCAATAGCTGTTGTGCTAAGTTGTGGGGCATCACCCGGACAGGGAGAAATGTTGGAACTCGCTTCAATTTCCGCTTCCAAGGACTCGACCACAATGGCGTTGGGAATTGAAATTTCTTGGATGCCACAGGCCGAAATGATGATGGCTTCAATAGCAAATGTGCCTGCGGCATCATAACATGCCAATGGTGCGATATCCGTTGAATTGGGCGCAAGCGCACCTTCGATGTTCCACGCAATGCTTTGTACATCTGCAGGATCTTGCAATGACCAGCCATAACAATCGCCTACGCAAATGGGCGCATCGGGCAGGTTGAGCGAATAATTTGGTGCTCCTCCGTTGGTTGCGCCCGGCGTGCCTCCGCTGCAGTCTTCTATCCATTCTTCGCTTCCATCGCATGATCGGTGCAACACGCAGCCCTGACCCCCGCCGCTCGGTAATTCCTCGAGCAGTGATGCATCATTGAAACTGTAATTGTGTCCGATGCAGCCCGCATAGGCCACTTGATAAAAGTTGACGGGCATCTGACCAGCGCCCCAAATCACACCATCGACCAAGGTGTAATTGTCATCGAAGAGGAGCATTTGTTCGTCTCCATTGGTGAGCACGCCCACGTTGGTGCCGCCTGCACAACCGCAGTTGGCCAAATCCAAGTCCACATCAAAACCTGCATTCACACTGCCTATGGTATAGTAAGCGCCAGGTTGAAGCACAGTGCCCGAAGGAATGGTGATGCCGTAATCGCCATCGGTCAAGACATAACACCCGATGTCCAATGGACTTGTGCAGGCATTGTACAATTCAATCCATTCTTCGGTGTCGGGTGCGTTTTGGCCGTCGTTCGGTCCCGGACCGTTGATCATGATTTCATTGATAACAAGGCATTGTCCCTCCATTGCGGAAGGGATTGCAAACAATAGCAAGCATATCCCAATGACTTTGTACATCTCTATTTACCGGTGGCAAAAGTACGACGCATACGCTGGCTTAGGGGTTGTTTTGGTGTGTTATTCCATCGGAAGATTGAAAATTCTTGGATTTTCAAACAATTGAATATCAATCGATTGGTGAGTCATTTGCAATTTCTTATTCATCGCGTGCAGTTTTTTTCACAACCAATAGGGGAATGAGGGGTATGGGATGTCTTCTCATTATGATGTACGCGACCAAATTGGAAATGAAATGGCCAGCCATGCGGGTGTTTGAAGAGGCTATAGGTCAGCCAAATCGAATGATGCATTCCCCTGAAGATATTACTTTAGCGTCTATTAAGGCAGAGCAGGCAATGGAGGTTTGGCAAAAAATAAAATCGGGTGATCAATCGGCGCTAAAAACAGTGTTTGACCAGCACTATAGCGCATTGTGCAGATATGCTTTGCAATGGACCAAAGACCCCGACGAGGCTGAGGATATCGTACAAAGATTATTCGTGGATCTTTGGGTAAAACGCGATGCGATTGAGGTCGAGCTCACGCTCAAGTCGTATCTCTATGCAGCCACGCGCAACAGATGCCTCAATTACCTTAAACACCAGCGGGTAGTGCAAATGCACGTCCAGTCTGTGAGCAAGGCACCTCAGCCCATATTGTTTATGGATGAAGCTCATCATTTGACTGAAGCCATACATAAGGCTATAGCGAATCTGCCCGATCAATGCGGACGTGTTTTTCGAATGGTCAAAATGGAAGGCAAACGTTATCACGAGGTGGCCGATGAATTGGGTATATCTGTCAAAACAATCGAAAATCATATGACAAAAGCATTGAGGGTTTTGCGAGTAGAGTTGAAGGATTTTTTTCCGCTGTGCATCGGTTTGATCATATGGTTATACAATTAATGAAGGCTCGAAACAATGAAGGAAAGGGACGAAATAGATACATGTATTGTCAATTATCTCAGCGGTGAGGCTAGCCAATCAGAGATCCGGTCTTTGAAGGAGTGGATCAATGCTTCTGAGGACAATCGAAAGTACTTCGAGGCCATGGAAGCTGTCTTTTATGCTGTTCCAGAAACCGAACAATCGTTCGATGCGGATAGTGGATGGCTTAGTGTACAGGGCTCGTTTGGAAAAGAAGAAAAGAAGGTTGTGCGCCTGACGAA
The DNA here is from genome assembly GCA_947463065.1 of Flavobacteriales bacterium. GTDB lineage: Bacteria > Bacteroidota > Bacteroidia > Flavobacteriales_D > Sanyastnellaceae > CANHSF01. The sequence goes on from CANHSF010000121.1 coordinate 5,767, forward strand.
TTGGAAAATGTGGTCGGCGGCGTCAGTTGTGCTCACTTTGGGATTGTGGCTGTGGTTCAGTCACCGTGCAACTCCAGAAATGCGGTGGGCGACAACGAATCAAATGCTGCAACAACAACTGCCAAATGGAGTGGATTTGTTTTTAAGAGAATATGCGCAACTGAGTTATATGGAGGATGAGCAAAAGGTTGCGGTGGAGTTAAAAGGTGAAGCCTACTTTGATGTCAAGTCCAAAGGAGATAAGGATTTTTTTGTAACGACCGATGCAGTGGTGATCAAAGACATTGGAACCGCTTTTGGTGTTCGCAACGTGGAGTCGGAAGACTCAATTTATTTTAACGTGGATGATGGTGTGATTGTGTGTTATGCCAACCAGAACGATTCGCTAAGGCTCAGCAAGGGGCAATGTGGATATTACTGCAGATCGCAGAAATCTTTCGGGCTTCGCACACCCCAACGCAACGAAACGGCCTATGCGACCAAGGTACTGGAATATGATAATGCAACATTGGAAAGGGTGATGCTGGATGTACAAAATGTATACAAGGTTGCTGTTGTCTTCCAAGATCCGAATATGGCTCAATGCACAATCTCGGTCCATTTTAATCAACAATCTATTGAGGAGATCATGGATGTAGTTGCTATGACCATGAATTGGAAGGTGGAGTTCAATGGCAAGGAATGGGTATTTAGTGGAGCTCATTGTCAACAACCTTCATGATGGCTACTTTCTTTTTCAAACAATGGCAAAGGCTCTTTGTGATGGGCATGCTTTTGTTTTATGCTCCGATTGCCTGGGCCCAAAGCGGTATGTTGGAACGCAAGGTCAATATCAACGAACAGCAAATGACCGTGGCCAATGCACTGGGTTTAATAAGTGAACAGACCGGATGTGTTTTTTCATATGCGGGTGGCGTAATTCGTCCTGAACAAATGGTGCGAATAAGCGCACAGTCCAAAAGTGTTCGCGATGTATTGTATCAAATGTTTGGTGAAAATGTGCAATGGACAGAACGCAAAAATTTCATCGTACTCACCAAAGCCAAGTCGGGACAGCGAACTATTTCAGGTTACGTTCAAGATAAATCGGGTAAGCCAATTGCTGATGCTACAGTTTATGAGCCTATGCGCTTAAAATCGACCCGCACAAATGGCTATGGTTATTATGAAATAAAACTAAAAACGGATTCCATCCCTCCTTTAGTGGTCGGAAAGGCAAATTTTAATGACACCATCATTCTCCAGGACCCAAAAAGTTTGAAGTTGTCGTATACTGTTTTGGAAGCGAGTGACTCCAGTTTTGCTCAATCATTTCGCACTTGGGGTGATTCGACTGTAGCGGGCATTGGGGGTGTTGGCAATTGGATAGCGAATAGAATCGACAATTTGACAGAGGTCCGAAATGTACAGGATTCATTGACCCGCACCTTTCAAGTATCTTTCGTTCCAGGACTTGGCACCAATGGAAGAATGTCTCCTTTGGTGACCAATGATTGGTCTTTGAATATTATCGGTGGTATTCATGGTGGTGTGAAGTATTTTGAATTGGGCGGTGTTTTTAATATTTCAAGGGGAGATGTGCGGTTTTTTCAAACTGCGGGTCTATTCAATTATTGTAAAGGAAGTGCGAAGGGCTTTCAGGTCGGTGGCTTCGCCAACTTTGTAGAAGGGCAGGTTCAAGGGGCACAAATTGGTGGATTCATGAACATCAACCAAGGGGATCTAAATGGATTGCAAGTGGGGGGTTTTTTGAATAGCAATCAATCCAATGCACGCGGAATGCAAGTTGCTGGTTTTATCAATACAAATCAAAAGGGTTTCATGGGATGTACTGCCTCTGGGTTTTTGAATAGATCACAGGGCTTGTCTTACGGTTTGCAAATCGCAGGATTCCTAAACACTGCGAATGAGCACACCGGGCTGCAGTTGGCTGGTTTTCTCAATAAAGCGCGAAAGGTAAAAGGTGCACAAATTGGCTTTATCAATATTGCAGATACGGTTCAAGGAGTGGCCATAGGGTTTTTGAGTTTTGTCAAATCAGGGTACAAACAATTTGGTTTGACCTATGATGAATTGGGTTATGCGTCGCTTCAGTTGCGAACAGGAACCCACTTTTTTTATACAATCCTAGAGGGTGGAGTGAAACTAAATCCTGTCAACGACATAACCCATTTCAGCTTCGGTTACGGTGTGGGTATTAGCACCAACAACCGCAAACCTTGGATTTGGAACAACGATTTGGTTTTGAATCAGTATGTGCCAGGAAGTTGGTCCAAAACCCAACAATATGTGGCCCGTTGGTATACAGGTGTAGAACGATCATTCGGTCGGCATCTGGCTGTTGTGGCAGGGTTCACCGCAAATCTACAGGCCTACGAAAATGGTGGTGCCAATATCGCATTCGGCTTTCCGGAAAGGTATTTTGTGATCAACGAACAACGAAACTCTGGTTTCAGTTATCGCGGCTGGATTGGCGGACGAGCTGGTGTGCGCTGGAATTTTTAAATGACCCAAGCGGTACCATCGTGTTGTGATCAAAAAAAAATAGGGGCATCGAATAGGGGATTCTTTTTTGTGAAATGTCACAGTTGAAAGTTACATCAACTATGCGACAAAATTTTTTAAGTCTTCTTTTGGTTTTTTTCTCCATTGGTGCAATGGCTCAAACCCAAGTGCTTCGCGGAACAGTTACCGATGCAATCAGCCAACAACCTTTGCCTGGAGCTGTTGTAGTGGTGCTCTCCCACGATCCTGTCAAAAGCACGGCCACCGATGATTTGGGTCGTTTTACTATTCCCGATATTTCCATTGGTCGACATCATATTCGAATCACTATGATGGGTTACGAGGAGGTTGATTTGTCCAATGTGCTCGTTACCTCAGGTAAGGAAGTTGTTCTTCAAATCACGATGCAGGAATCCATTGCCATGGCCTCCGAGGTTACCGTCACCGCTCAAAAGGATAAATCGCAAGCGGTCAATTCCATGGCAGGGGTGAGCACCCGCTCTTTTAGTGTGGAGGAAACACAAAAGTTTGCAGCTGCTGTCAATGATCCGAGTCGCATGGCCATGTCCTTTGCTGGCGTGGTGGGTGGAAGCGACGGCAACAATTTGATCAGTATCAGGGGCAATGCCCCCAATGGTTTATTGTGGCGTATGCAAGGTGTGGATATTCCCAATCCCAACCACTTTGCAAGTGCTGCTTCCTCTGGTGGTGGTATTTCCATTATAAGTGCTCAGCTTTTGGATAATTCCGATTTTTCTACAGGCGCATTCAGTGCTGAGTATGGAAATGCCCTCTCGGGTGTTTTTGATTTGAAGTTGCGGCATGGCAACAATCAAAAGCGCGAGGTAACCTTACAGGCTGGTTTTTTGGGACTCGATGCAGCCATTGAGGGGCCCATGGCCAAAGGCGGTTCTTATCTGGTCAATTACCGCTATTCTACACTAAATCTTCTCGGTAAAATGGGCGTGCCGATTGGTGATGAACTCACAAATTTTCAGGATTTGTCGTATGTGATATTTTTACCAACCAAGGGCAAGTCATCGTTCGAGTGGTATGGCTTTTCTGGTTGGAGTTCTAGCTTAAGTCAACCCGAAATGGATAGTTCATTGTGGGTGGCAGATTGGAATAGATACGACAGCCAATTCAAAAGCAATACCTCGGCACACGGACTCAAACATGTTCTGGCGATCAATGCAAAGGCCTATTTGCAAACTACTCTCCAGTTCAGTCAAACGCTCAACGGTTATAAGCAAAGTCGATTGAATGATGACTTGAGGTTGATTCACAACTACACCGATAGTGATCGAAACAACAGGATAAACCTTTCGTCTGTTTTGAATTATAAATGGAATGCAAAGCACTCGGGTAGATTCGGCGTTTACGCAAATTCGTATGCTTTTCGGTTCAAGCAAGAGCATTTGGACACTCTTGAACAAGTGCTCAAACAGAGCCTGGATGCACATGGACAAACCTATACAATACAGGCATTCGCACAAATGAAATACCGCATCAATAAAAGTTTCAGTTTGTTATACGGCGTGCATGCTTTGGCTTTGACGCTCAATAAGACGTACAGTTTCGAACCGCGATTGGCGCTCCAAGCCAAAAGGAGTGATCGAACAACGTATTCCGTGGGCTACGGCATGCATAGCCAAATGCAACCGTTGGGTATGTACTTCGCAAAAGATCAAAACAGCAATGAACAACCCAATCGAAATCTCGATTTCAGTCGAGCCCATCATCTCGTGGTGGGAATGGATCGCTTACTCA
>CANHSF010000122.1 GCA_947463065.1 Flavobacteriales bacterium
GGTATTGGTCAAATGCGCCTCAACCGAAGGGCGAATCATCCATTTGGGAGTCAGTGCTACATTGTAAAACATTCCGATGGACAATCCTCCTTGGGACGTGCCCGAGGCCGTCACCACCTGCTGCGTTGAGGGATTGACATAATCCGTGGATCCAACCTGCACCTGCACCCATGAGGCCCCAAACATGAGTCCGAAATCTTTGGCGCTGTGCTTGGCCACAGATGTGCTGTCTTGGGCCAACAACGTTTGGTTGGCCCCATACAAGAAGACCAACATCAATACGATGTTGGTCTTCTTCCATACGTTTGTGCGTGAAGATGGCATGCGATGCGACTACTTTTGGTTCACATTAAATTGTTCCGCAGGAATAGCCACGTTGTATCGCGCTTTGTTGATGCGAACTACAAAACTTTGGCCTCCGGCATTGGTCGTGCGTACACCAGGGTACTTTACGCCATTCACCTCTTGATAGTTTTCGTAAGTCGTTTCTTCTGCAACAGGCTCGCCTTTCATGTCCTTCACTTCCCGCTCAAGAAGCAGTAAACCACTGGCCACGCTGTAGAATGCCGTGCGCAATTCGCCATTGGATTTTTTCATTTCAACGACATAACAATCCTCGCCTTGGACGCTTTCGATACCGCGCAATTCAGCCACAATACCGTAATCGGCCAAATGCAGCTCGGCCAACATATCACACTCCTTGCGGGCGTTGCTGATTTCATCGGCATCAAATTCGCGAGCTGGAGCGCCCATTTCAAGCATCACACTTTTACCCTCATTGTAAATGGCTTTGTAAAGCGGCATACCGGGAAGCGAGATTTCTGTGCGTCGACGACCTTTTGTCTCCATTTGATCAATCATTGTAGCTTGCATCCCCATCATTTCCATCACGCCTTCGTGATCGTAAGAGGTTACTCCTTTGAGAACGGCTTCGCCTCCGATTGCAGCAATGTATTTTTTCATCACATCGTTGGCTGTCATTCCCGCAGGAGCTGGGCGCATTTCAACAAACGGTTTGCCCTCTGCATCCAAAACTTCCACCTTACCATCGGCCGCAAAGACTTTGAGCTTTTCGAGCACCTCGCGGTTGCCCACCACTGTGATGTACGCATTGTTGGGACGAATGACGCGTTTTGCCATCGCTTGCACATCAGCAGCCGTAACGGCATTCAACTTTTGCAGGTACGTTTCGTAATAATCTTTAGGCAGCTTGTAGCGCTCAATGTTCAATGCAAAATTGGCCACTGTTTGTGGACGTTCCAATGAGCGTGCAAAACTACCGGTCATGATGTTTTTGATCAATTGCAAAGTGCTATCGGCAATGGGTTCTTTCACCAACCGATCCATCTCGTAAAGAAATTGCACCACGGCGCTATCGGTAACTTCATTGCGCACACTGGCACCCGCACTGAATTGGCCAATGACCTCATCGGCGCTGATCTCCGAATAGGCTCCGTACGTGTAGGCCTTGTCCTCGCGAAGATTTTGCATCAAGCGCGTTTGAAATCCACTGCCGCCCAAAACATTATTCAATACACCGGCCACAATGGCATCCTGTGTCCCTGGCTTCAAATCCACGGGATAGGTGATGTCAATAACACTTTGTACTGCACCGGGAAGTGGAACAAAAACCACTTTATTGGCAGCAGGTTCTTTGGGAGTTGCATAAGCGTGCGTAGGAACATTTCCTTTTTGCCAAGCGGCGAAGAATTGGCTCGCATCGGATTTGGCCTGCTCAAATGTAATGTCACCAACAATGATGAGATACGCTGCATTGGGTCTAAAATACTTGCTGTAATACCCCACAACGTCGTCACGCGTAATTGCTTTAACGGTTTCTTCGGTCATGTTTTCTCCATACGGGTGCTGCTCACCATACTTCTTGAGATTGGTGATTTTGCTGGAGATGGTATTTGGATCGGTTTTGTCGCTCGCCATACCGCTGATGGTCTTCTTGCGCAATTTTTCCAATTCCTCTGCGCTGAAAACCGGATTGAGCAACACATCGCTCATGATGCTCAAAAATTCGTTGCGGTGTTTGGACAAGCAGCTACCAAATACCCCGCCAGCGCTGGTGCTCAAGGTTGCCCCCAAAAAGTCCACGGACTCATCAATTTGCGCCTTGCTCTTGGATGCCGTGCCTGCGCCCAAAAGATCACCCGCCATGGACACATATCCGGCCTTAGGGCCTTCCACAATGGGATCGATATCCAAGTTGATGCTGTAGGAAATTCGAGGCAATTTGTGGTTTTCCACCACCACCACCTTGAGTCCATTTTCCATTTCAAACATCTGGTATTGCCCGATTTGCAATTTTGGTGCAGGGCCAGGAAGTGGCGCCTTGGATCGGTCCACTGATGGCACCGGAGTTGTACACGCCGCCATCAAGGCAACGATCAACGTCAGTATACAAATATTGAATTTTTTCATTTTACGCTGGAATTAAACCGAATGATCAATCGGTTATTGTTTCATTAAAGTTGGATCGTTCAAGAAATAAAGTACAACACCGTTCTGTGCCACATAATACTTTTTCGCCGCATTCATAATGTCTTCGCGGGTAACCTTCATGTAGCGTTCAATTTCTGTATTGATCAAATTGGCTTCTCCAAAATACATATGATAATTGGCCAAACTTTCTGCAATACCTGCCACATTCGAATTGCGCGACACAAAGTCATTCTCGATTTGGTTGCGCAATTTTTGGAATTCTTGCTCCGTGATCAGCTCATTTTTCAAGCGTTCGATCTCGGCATTCATCGCATCTTCCACCTGCTTGGGGTCGACACCCATATTGGCCAAGCCGTAGGCCAATGTCAATCCAGGGTGCTCCGTGTTGTAGGTAAATGCGCCACAGAAAAGCGCAAGCTCTTGTTGGTCCACCAAACTTTTATTCAAACGTGAACTTTGGCCTTGCGACAACACTTGATTGAGCAAGTCCACTGCATAATAATCGGGAGTGCCTTGCGCGGGGATATGGTAAGCCTTCACCACCATGGGCAATTGATCTTTGCCGGGAATGGTGTCGCGCACCTCGCCTTTGTTGAGCGGTTCCACCTCTTTGACCGCAGGCAGATACATCGTACCGCGGGGAATTCCACCAAAGTACTTTTGAACCAATTGTTTGGCCTGAGCAATGTCCAAATCTCCGGCGATGCTCAACACCGCATTGTTGGGCACATAGTAGGTCTTGTAGAAATCCTTAAAATCCTGCTCTTGTGCTGCATTGAGGTCGGCCATGCTGCCGATCGGTGCCCAACTGTAGGGGTGCACGTCAAAAGCGTGATCCAACGTTTCGGAGAACAAATTGCCATACGGTTGATTGTCCACGCGCTGACGCTTTTCTTCTTTGACCACCTCGCGTTGTGTTTCGATACCGGCGATCTCCACCTTGGCGTGCAACATGCGCTCACTTTCCAACCAAAGCCCCAATTCGAGCTGATTGCTGGGCAACAAATCGTAGTAGAAGGTGCGGTCTTGTGAGGTGTTGGCATTGAGCGCTCCACCTGCGTTTTCCACGTATTTTGCATATTGGCCGCGGCCGATATTCGCGCTGCCCTCAAAGAGCAAATGCTCAAAGAAATGGGCCATTCCGGTGCGACCAGGAAGTTCGTTTTTACTGCCTACATGGTACATCACGGTGACGGCCACAATGGGCGTACTGTGATCTTCGTGCAGAATGACGTGCAGGCCATTGTCGAGATCAAACTCCTTAAACTCGATCTTTTGGGCATAGCTGACTTGTGTCGACACCCCAAGGGTCATCAATGCCACAGTCAGGAATTGAATTGTTTTCATTGTTGTGATTTTCATTTCGGTGGACGAATTTAAGCCGCAAAAGCTAAAATCAACGCTTTCCCTGATGTTTTCTCAACCTTTGGGTTCAATGGCCTTACAACAGAAGCTAGGTTGGTGATAAACTGCATTCCGATAGACAAGCGCGGGCGACAATAGGCTTTAATGCATCGAAACTATTGCAACGTTGTTTACACATGACAATCGTGCGGTACACGTTAAAATTCAAGCTGGCATTTGCGCTTAAGAGCTGGCAATTGCCAAGTTCAATCATTAAAGGCGACAGTCTATTGCGATGCCCTTCATGCGCGGGCAGACGGATGAATCAAAACGGTTCACATTACTTGATTTTCTCAAAAAGCTCCTTGGTCAGCAACTCTGCACCATCCTTATTCAAGTGATTCATGTCAACCCAATACTTGGCATTTCCCAAATAATCACCATCGAAATAAATGATCTCATGACCGTTTGCTTTGATTTCGGGAAAGGTGCGATAATAATAATCCAACATGACCTGCACCCTCTGTTGACGATGCAACACAAGATTAGGATACAGGATAATATCGTATTCTATACCTAGACGCTCCAATAGAGCAATGCTGTTTCTGACACATTCCTTTTGAAAATGAACATTCTCCAGCCAATCCAAGTGAAAAAGAAGCAATTGAAGTTTCCAGTTCGGCGACTCACCATTGTTTACTTTCTCTATGGCATCGAAATTTGGTGTACTGATAACGGATTGTCGCTTATAATTTTTCTCGGACTCCAACGAATCGATGGGCAGATGGTACCGAAATCCATAGTTGGATGCACTGATATATGTTGAGTCTAGCGTCTTGAGCTTAAATGACCGGGTGAAGAAATTATTGTTCCATGCTATACGCTTAAAATATGTTTGTCCGGCCAATACATTACCCTGACCAACGCTTTCCAATATGTCAGAGGCATCGGCTGCAAGTGGGTACATCTTATGAATATTAATTGCAATGGCATCGGATTTCAGGCATAAATAAACTTTTTTAGGTTGAATTCCGCGCACTTCGACGATATCTTCCAGAACTTCATGCACAATAGCATAACATGTGTGGGGTAACCCGAGATTATGATACTTCAAATCAGTGCTATCCCACTCTCCCAATAAACTGTCGTTGACGCTGTTCATGCAAATGGATGAGCCCAAAAAGATAACCGATCCATCTTTGACCGCATTGGATTTCAGTTTATTGTGAATCCATTCCAATTTACCATAGGATGTACCGAAGGGAATGGAAGCATAATAATCGGGCGACCATTTGATCCATCCATAGGCCCCACATATCACAGCCATAATGGACAATCGAATTCCCAATTTGATTAGAAACTTTCGCATAGTTGTTAAAATTGGAAATAAATGAATTGAGAGTGATCAACTGTATAGTATGCATCAATGATGAGCAATACAAGAATCATTTCGATAGCGAACCGGGCATGCCTGGAGATACCTTGTCTGAACAACAAGATACCATTCTCATTGTGTCGATTGATCCACTCAAAGATTACAAAAGGCACAATCAGAAGAAGAACCTTCAAAAAATCGTAAGCCATTGGCCCGAAAAATTGTGCTTGCCACATCGCACTCAGATAACCATTGGCTTCTGAAATGGAATTGGCTCTAAAATACACCCAAGCCAATGTGACCACTAAAAACGTACATAATCCCACCGATACGCGCTTCCAAATTGGATCGACAGCCTTTGCCTCTATTGCTAGCCCCAAGGACTTGAGAATAAATGTGAGGCTATAGAAAAAGGCATGAATAGCTCCCCACACCACGTAGGTCCAATTTGCCCCATGCCAGAAACCACTGAGCAAGAATATCACGGCCACATTGCGATGCAATAACCAGCCCTTGACACGCGATCCCCCAAGTGGAAAATAGATGTAATCTCGAAACCATGTCGAAAGGGATATGTGCCACCTGCGCCAAAAATCAGCGATTCCCATTGCGAAGTAGGGTAAATTAAAGTTCTGCATCAATCGTATTCCGAACAGTTTACTTGTGCCGAGAGCGATATCAGAATACCCACTAAAATCACCATAAATCTGGAAGGAAAAGGCAATTGCGCCCATGAGAAGTGCAAGACCAGGTAGCTGGTCGTAATGAGCGAATGCATGGTTCACGTAGACCGAACACACATCTGCAATCACAACCTTCTTGAACATACCCCATAAAATTTGGTGTAGCCCTTCTACCGCAAGCGAATAATTGAATTCAGGTTTACGATGGAACTGAAACAACAAATTCGATGCCCGTTCGATGGGGCCGGCGACAAGCTGTGGGAAATACATCACATAAAGTGAATAGACAATGAAATCGGGCTCTGGCTCTTGTTTTCGCCTGTATACTTCGACCACATAACTCAAACTTTGAAACGTATGAAAGGAAAGACCTATGGGAAGAATAATCTCCAGTGTAGATAGCTGGTAATTCCATCCTATAAAATGAGCAATTGCATTTGCATTATCAATGAAAAAATTGAAGTACTTGAACACAAATAGCACTAGACATGTAGAAACTATACTCAGTATTAACAAAGCCTTGCGCCTGCTGCCTTCGAGTCGGGCGATATAAATACCCGCAAAATAATCGATTAGAATAGTGATGAGGAGAATGAGAATATACTGTGGGATCAAGAACATGTAAAACACGCACGAGGCAACCAATAGAAGCACCGTCTGTTTTCTGGCATGATGACGGAACACGCCCCAGTAAAGCGCGAAGACAACAACGAGAAAAACTACAAACTCAAAGGAATTGAATAACATAAGTAGTATTTGAGATTTCAAATATACATAGAATACCACAGGCTCCTCAAATGAGCCATTTCGATTTCATCATGGTCCATTCGTGGTTTTAACTGCCTCAACAATTGTCGATACTGTGGTGTATGACAAGATAATATCTGGGATTCCATGCGAACGCAATCAATCATATACTCAGTTGATAATTGATAAGATTGCCGGCAATATAGAAAAAGTAAGGGCCACCCCTTCGGGGTGGCCCTCACATCAACTATTGCTGATTAAGATTACTTCTGAATCATCATTCTTTCTGTAATGCGCTGATCGTCCATGATGAACTCAACAGTGTACAATCCGTTAGCCAAAGGCTGTGCGAATGTTACGATTGTGTTCAAAGAACCATCTACTGTGTAACGGTTAGTGTAAACGATACGACCTGTAGCATCCATGATACGTACAAATACGTTATCAGAATTCACATTAGCAACGTTCAAGTTAACCACCTCACCGTTGGATGGGTTAGGATAGATCAAAGCATCAAGCATAGACTCTTCTTCCATTCTGTCAGCCTCAGCAGCCATCTCGTTCAATTGTTGCTCTGCTTCAAGAACAGAACCACCAACGAAGATGATTTGAGGATTGCCCCATGCACCTTGGTTCACTCCAAGCAAACCGAAGTTCGGGCGCACACGCACACGATAGAAGGTCTGAGGTTGAATTGTTAGTTCAGGAACTGCTTGAGAAGAAGGGAAGTTCAATGAAATGATACGAGACGTATTCGTGTGAGTGAATGGCAAACCATCAGTTGCACTTCCAGCACAATCAATTACAGGCTGGAACTCAAAAGTATAGTTGGTCACACCACAAACGAATGGATCTGTACGCAAGAAGCTAGTTTTCAACAATGTCGCTGGAGCTGAACAACGCTGCGTAGCGCGCACCTCGATAGACGCGTGTGCTACGATAACAACGTTAGCACAAGTTGGATTGTTTCCGAAAACTACAATTTGCTCAGGCGTTCCAACACCGTTGGTCAAATTATACGTCGTGTTGATGATCACGTTGTAGGTATTTCCAGGAACCAAGTTCAAACTTGGGTTAGCCAAAGAAATACTACCTGTAGCATTGATCGAACCGCCACCTACAGAACCACCCACAGGCGAGAACTGATAGGTATAGGTGTTCGCACCCGTCCAAGAAGACTTGAAGGTACCACAGTTGCTCAAAGGCACTGATACGTTTGTATTGCAATTAGCACGCAACAACTGACGCACACAACCTGTGAATGCACCACCGGTAGTACCACTAGCAGCACCGAAGGATACATAATAGGTCGTACCAATATTCAAACCGCTGTAGTTCAAACGCTCGGTACCACCAACTGAAAAATTAGCATTCTCATAGCTCAACTCAGTGAAAACACCTGGAGTTGACTCAACAACCAAAGCGATTGCGTTGTCCAAACCAGCAGAGTTCATATCGATGCTCACAGCAGGAGCTTCTGCCGTAAAACGGTACCAGTTGTCAGGACCAGTTGCAGAAGAAGATTGCGAACTGTTGCCAGACAATGTGCAGTCGCCGCTATACAGCGCACACTGTGGATACCACGATTGTGTACCTGGGATATTGATTGCATTGGCAATGTTATCGTTGGCAGGTACCGGAGCACCAGCGTTAACAACACAAATACCAAATTTGCCATAGTTGGGATCGGTAACACCGTTTGAACCGAGTGAACCAGCACCAAATTGGTGAATACGGATGTAATACGTTTGTCCAGAATTCAGTCCTGTTGCAGTAATAGCAGGCAAAAGTCCAGGACCGTCATCGTCGTCACAATCCAATTGCGTAAATGTCAATGTACCAGGACATGTACCGGTAGCGCTGTACAACTGCATCAAAGCGTCGGTTACACCACCCGTAAATTGTTGGGTATTGATGATCACTGAAGCAGTGTTTGCAGGTACCGCCAATGGAGCCACGAACTTGTACCAAACATCGAAATTGTTCGTACCAAAATAACATGTACCGTTGGGCACGCCTGACAACGTTGCACTTACAAAAGTGCCAGTCGTTGTTGTACAGCCATTGCCTACAGCAATCGTTGCTGCGTTGCAGTAATCATCATTTGCTGGCGGTGGCGGTGGTGTTGTCACACAAATGTTGAATGTGCTGGTCGATGCTGCTGAACCATTAGAGGCCACGCGAACATAGTAAACCAAACCGGCAGTCAACCCACTTACCGTACCAGAAGTGTTGTTGCAGTTCAATGCTGTAGGAGCACCGCATGAACCCATCACCTGGAATGACATGGTTGTGAATGGAGTAACGTTGCTGATGGTAATGATGTGAGACGTGTAGGTCGCAACAAATGAGAACCACACATCGTCGCCAAAGTCGCCACAAGCTGCAGTTGGTCCCGCAGAAGCAGTAGCTCCCAACACTGTACCCGAACCATTCAATGTGCAACCCAAACCTGCGTTCACTGGCAAAACTGTAGCAGAAGCACAGTTGTCATTGGCAGGAGGAGGAGGCAAAGTCGTAAAGCTAAACGGACCAGTCCAAGAACTGTTGCCGTCGCCAATACAATCTGCTTGAATGTAAACATAGTATGTTGTTGATGGAGTCAAACCAGTGATTGCATAGTTGCTGTTCACTGTTACGTCGGCGTTGGTCACTGTTGGAGTGCCAGCAGTAGTCGATATCGACAAATCCCATTGTGACTCAGCACAACCTACTGGCCAAGATGCCATCGCGCTGTTGGAAATAACAGAACTGAAAGTAATGTTGTTCACAATCGGACATGGTGGCGGAGGAGAGATGGTTACATCGTAGTCCTCAGTCTCACCCCAACCGTAGTTCGCGCAAGGATCAATGTTTTCACCACCTGTGGCATAAACATCACGCACACGCATACGGTGCACCCCAGGAGTTGGGTTACATGCCAAGCTAATGAAGAATTGGGTCGTGTGGCTTGGATCAGTTTCGTCACCAGGGTTACCAAAACCGTTACCAATGGTACCAACGGTATTACCGATTTTCTCTGATGCTTCGAATAAACCATCATCATCGTAGTCGATCCAAGCAGCGATACCTTGATCGCCCCAAGTACCGATAGATGCTTCTACCGTGTACTGCGTACCAGCCTGTAGAGTTGCTGTATAGTTCGGCTGACCTGTGAAGTAGGTATAAGCTGGGTTAGTCTGAGCCAAACCAGAGTTGTTCGACAAGTCGGTATCCAAAATTTCAATACGAGAAATCAAGTCACCAGCAGTTTTACCCGTGGTGTATGTCGGAATACAAGGCAAGGTTGTAAAGGTGCCCACATTGCTCACCAATGAAACTCCATCCA
>CANHSF010000123.1 GCA_947463065.1 Flavobacteriales bacterium
AAAGCATGGCCCGCAACTGTTCAAGGTCTATATCCTTCATCTCGGTATAGGTTCTTGTGATCACCTGTTTGCGTTTGCCCATCGGAACCTGTCGCCGTGAGTTGAAAGGCAGTACTATAAAATCCTGAAGCATGACTGACATCGAGTAGTGCGCTGGTGTTGGGATAAACAATGAATTCGGATGCATTGCGGTAATGCGGTGAAGCATGCCCCATATGGTACCATTCTGATCCGCCATCGGGAAATCTCCCGTAACTCCCTGTTTCAAGTGTGGTGATCGCCATCAGTGCTGCACACAAACTTCCGTTTGCACGGGTAAGAAAAACATGCTCAGCCCCATTGGCGATTTGAAAGGGCGCGCACAACGTACTGTTGAGTGTCGTTTCGGAGCCTGTGGCGTAAACCACCAGTATTCCATAGGGTGCTATTGTTGTGTCGGGAAAATTGAATTTGTCGAGTTCGTCGGCATCGTCGCTCAAATGCCAACCCAACAAGGATACAAAATGATCGTTCGGGTTGTAGAGTTCGATCCAATCGCTTTTCAACCCCTCTTCTTCTGAGGCAATTTCATTGACATAAGACACTTCGTTGATCACAATCTGCGCGTCCAAGTGCAAGGTGCAGCACAAGGCAACAAGCAACAGGGCGATATTCAATTTGTGGTTGTGCATCAGAAGCGTATGCCGGCGCGAAGCATAAGGAAGTTGTAAGTGAATTGGTCGTTGTATCGCGCACCGGTATCGTTGGTAAAGTCAATGGAGAGGCTTTGTTGTTTGATTTGTGCAGAGAAGTAGATCTGTGCATTATGCTCCAGTGCAATTTTATAACCCCAACCGGGGCTGATCATAAATCCTCCATGATCTTCGGTTCCGTGATAATGGTTGTAGGCTTCCAAAATACTGAATGCATAGCCCGTTTGAAGAATGAAGAATCCACCTGTAGTGCGGTCGTTGAGACTGGAAATGAGTTGCACATACATGGGAAATAACCATTCGTGGGGCAGGCGCTCAATGCCGGCGCCAAGACCGATTTGCAAACGTTCTTTCTTGGCGCCGTCAGGTGTAATGTAGGTTCCGAAACCCGATTTGTAATAGAATCAACCGCTATTGAATTGTCCGCCAACGAGTGTCCCAAAATGAATGGAGGGATTTAAAAAATGTCCATTGCACGCGGGCTTCCGAAGGGTGCTGTCTTGTGCCATCAACCCTAAACTTGAGAGCATCAAAACAAAGAGCAGATGGATTCCTTTGGGGGTCATGATTGGCTTGGGAGATCGTTGGTAGGCAACTTATACGAGAAACGGTATTTTACTTTTTGCAACATCACAAACATCACGGGTACCATGATCAATGTGAGGAAGAAACTGAAAATCACTCCATAGATTATGGCCAAACTCATGGGCTTCCAGAATGCGACATTGTCGCCTCCCAGGTAGAAATTGGCATCGTACGTGGCAAACCAATTGATGAAGTCGATGTTAAGCCCGAACACCAACGGCACCAATCCCAGGACTGTAGTGATGGCAGTGAGCATGACCGGACGCAGACGCGTAGCTCCCGACTCAATGGTGATGCGTTTGAGTTCCGCCCACGGCAAATGTTCCTCTTTCCCCAATCCCAACTCTTCTTTGCGTCGATCGATCAACATCAATGTGAAGTCGATCAATACGATGGCGTTGTTGACCACTACACCGGCTAGAGATATGATACCGAGCATGGTCATGATGATCACAAAATCTTGTCGGAAGATAACAAGCCCTAAGAAAACGCCAATGAAGGAGAACAATATCGAGAACATTAGAACCAAAGGAGTGCTCAAAGAATTGAACTGACCGATGAGAACCATCACTACACCTACAAGGGCTACAATAAGTGCCACAAGAAGAAAACTCATTTCTTTGGCTTGTTCTTCCTGCTGTCCAGTAAAGGCATAGCTCGTACCCATAGGCGCTTCGTAGTTGGCCAACTCGCTTTTGATCTGTTGTACGACTTCAGTGGGGTTGTAGCCATCAAGTACATTGGAGTAAATGGTAACAACGCGGTCCATGTTTTTTCGTTTAACCGCTGAGAAAGTATAGCTTTCGTTGTAATGCGCTATGGCACTAATGGGCACCTGGACAATTTGTCCCGAGGTCATATCCCGGAATGTGATGCGTTGATTCAGAATGTCAGAAGCATCGTTGCGTGTCGTGTAGGGAAAGCGCAAGTTGATTTCATGGTCGTCTATACCGTCTTTGAATGTGCTCACCTCGCGACCATAAATGGATGTGCGAATTGCATCTCCGATTTGACCAACGGAGAGGCCATACCGGCGCGCGCGATCGGTGTCGATCTCAATGGGAAGTTCGGGTTTGTTTTTATCGACATCGATTTTCAAACCTTCAATTCCACCGATGTATTTGGTTTCAACAATCTCTTTGATCTTCGTGGCGGCCACCAAAAGCGAGTCGTAGTTGTCGCCGCGCACCTCGATATTGATGGGCGGTCCTTGTGGTGGTCCATTCTCACTTGGCGTAACCACAATGCTCGCGTCGGGATATTCCTTCAGTGTGGCGCGAAGAGCGTTCATCACATCGGTGCTGCTCACTCCTCTTCGCAGTCGCGACTCCACAAAAGATATCGTGATACGCCCTTTGTGTGGTGTATTTTCCAATGATGGACCTTGGTTCGGGTCGCTAGTGCCGTTGCCCACATTTGCGATGACCGATGAAATCAAAAAGTTTTTGTTTTTTCCTTGAAGCGCTGGGTCCTCATATTTTTGAATGAGTTGCAAGATCTCTTGCTCAATTTCTTTGGTCACGCGATTGGTTTCTTCGATGTTCGTGCCGATCGGTTTTTCAATGAAAACATTGACATACTGTGGATCACCGATGGGGAAGAAAATGATTTTTGGTGGAAATAGGGAGAAGAATACCACCGACAAAATGAGCAACCCAAATGTTCCCAAGAACCAATAGCGTTTGCGTCCTTCGCGCAGCGAAACCACCAGTACTTTTTTGTAAAACCCATCGAGTCGCATGAGCGGCCCCTCTTGGAATTTTTTGCTGTACGGCGCGAGCACATATTCATTCAGCACCATCATCAGCGCGAGCAAAAGTAGAATGTTGCCCAACCAGAGTGCTCCTGCTATGATGGACAGAAGCCCGATGCCTCCCAACACAGACGCAATGGTCCATAGGCGTTTGCGGTTGGTGACCACTTCATCGATTCGCATATACTGCAGGCACATCACCGGATTGATGATCAATGCAACGACAAGTGATGCAAAGAGAACGACAATAACGGTCAATGGCAAATAACCCATAAACTCGCCCATCATCCCGGGCCAAACCCCCAAAGGAATATAGGCCACTACATTGGTGAGGGTCGAAATGATAATGGCCCAAGCCACTTCACCCACACCCAACTTGGCTGCTTCGAATCGGCTGTGGCCTTCGGTCATGAGGCGGTTGATGTTTTCGACCACAACGATGCTGTTGTCCACAAACATACCGAGCGCCAGAATGAGGGAGAACAGTACCATCAGATTGAGTGTAATGCCCATTAGGCTGAGGATGCTGAAACTCAAGAGCATGGTCAATGGAATTGCAATGCCGACAAATAGGGCATTCCGAAGTCCAAGCCAGAACATGATCACAAAAACAACAAGCACAATTCCAAAGAAGATGTTGTTTTCCAAATCACTCACTTGCATGCGGGTGAAATCGGTTTGGTCGTTCGTAATGGTGAGCGTCAAATTATCCGGCAAAAAATCGGCTTTCGACGTGGCAATGACTTCTTTGATTTTATCGCTCGCTTCCAGAAGGTTTTGTCCACCTCGTTTGATCACGTCCAACGATACCACTGGTTTGGTGAACTCACGTGCATAGCTGTCTTTTTCCTTCTCTTTGAATTGAACAGTTGCCACATCGCGCAGGTACACGATTTCTTGGTGTTCATTTTTGATGATCACGTTTTCGATGTCCTGCATGTTTTTGAATTCACCGCTTACTTTCACCGAGCGGTTCATGTTGCCCATGCGGATATCACCACCACTGATAGTCATGTTCTGATACTTCAAGGCGTCTGCGACATCGTTGAAGCTCAATTGGCGGGCCTCAAGCGCGATATTGTTGATCTCAACTGCGACTTCTTTTTCCGATAGACCTTTGATTTCAACTTTATTGATTTCAGGAAGTTCTTCGATTTCGTCTTTTAGTTTTTCGGCATATTCCTTCAGGTCTTCCAACGAGTAATCTCCACTGAGGTTGATGTTCATAATGGGCATCAATTCCGAGAAGTTCATTTCGAAGATGTTGGGCTCAGCGGGCAAATCTTTGGGGAATTCCGGATCGCTCATGGCCTTGTCTACGGCGTCTTTTACTTTGCGCAATGCCTCTTGAGGAGCCACGGCAAAGTCAAATTCGATATTGATGGCGCTATAACCTTGCACCGAACTGCTGGTCAATTTGTCAATGCCTGTTATTGTATTGATTTCTTTTTCCAGCGGCCGAGAGATGAGCTTTTCAATATCCTCTGCGGAGTTGCCGGGATAGGGTGTGCCCACATAGATTGTAGGGATTACGATCTCAGGAAAGGACTCTTTCGGAACAGTGATGTACGTATAAACCCCCCAGATGAAAATGACGGTGGTTAGTACCATCACCACTTTCTTGTTGTTCAGTGCCCAATTGGAAATACCGAACTGACGGAAGGAAGCTTCTGTGTGTGTATTGGATTGTTTGTTTTCCATAACTTTTTAATGATGGCTTGAAACGTGGTGCGTTCGGATTATTTGATGCGGATTTCTTGACCATCGGACAATTTGCGTGCTCCTTTAGCAATGATTTTCTCAGTGCCCATAAGCCCACCGACGATTTCGGTATTGCCATCCGAACTTTTACCCGTTTGAACAATTACTTTTTTGGCGCGCATATTCTCTTCAATAAATACAAAAGGTCGGTCTTCTGCATCGCGCATGATCAGCGATGTAGGCAGTACAACGACATCTTTCGATTGGTACTCTACAAAGCGTACATTCCCCACTAAATTCGGCTTGAGGTTGGCGGTGTTGGGCAGTTGTATGGTGACCTCAAAAGTCCGGTTATTGGGGTTGATCACATTGCCAATTCGACTGATCGTGGTGCGAATGGTGTCGGAACCGGGCAACAAGACCTCAACAGGTGCTCCGTTTTGCAATACGGCAATGTAGTTTTCGCTGACGTCTGCAGTCATGTACATGCCGCTGAGATTGACCACGGTCATTACAGGTATTGGTGTTCCTGCTGATGCAAACTCACCTTCTTTGCTGTATATTTTATCTACAGTACCTCCAATGGGTGAGGTGATCGTGTACAATGCAAGTTGTTCGCGGACTTGTTTGATCTGCTCTTCGAGACTTTCTTTTTGTGTTTTTGCTGTGAGCATTTGCATCTCGCTGCCAATTTTTTGATCCCAAAGTTTTTTCAAACGATTGTAATTTTCGTTGGCCAAGTCCAAGTTGACCTCCAATTGGCTCAAGGTTTGGCGCACTACGGCGTCGTCCAATTGAGCGAGTTTTTGTCCGGCACCTACCCTATCTCCTTCACGCACAAATATTTTTTTGATGGTGCCTGCCGCAGCCGGCCAAAGCTTGGCTTGGTTGTCGGTGCTGATAATGCCTTGCGATTGAAAATAGCTGTTGAAGTTGCCTTTGGTGATGGTTGCAAGTTCAACAACAGGCGCTTTGATTCCGGTATCGAGAAGAGCGATTTGTTCCTCAATAACAGCCAACTCTGCTCCGATGGCATCTTGAGCTTTTTTGAGCGAGTCGCGTTTGGCAATGAGAGCGTCTAGGCTAGCATTGCCCGTTGATGCGTCTCCGCAAGAGAACAATACAAGAATAAAAATGAGGGGAGCTATGGTGTATTTCATTGGAAATGTTGTTTGCGTTGAGATTGGATTTAGTATTGGCCAAGTGCTTTGGCAAGTTTGTTTTTACTTTGAAGGAGTTTCAGCATGGCCTGGATATAGTTTCCTTTTGCGCTGATCAAATTGGTGTTGCGTGTCGTGAGATCAAAACTGCTGCTGATGCCCTCCTTGTAGCGGATGGCTTCCTGATCGTAAAGCTGTTGTGCCAAGTCCATGCTTTGTTTGGCCATAGTAAACATCAGATTCGAATTGTTCAGCTCGATGCGAGCCGATTCATAACTGAGTAGCGCTTGCTGCTGCACAAAGGCCAATTGGCTTTCAAGGCGTTTTACCTCAACAGCGGCTTTCTCCGTAGCGTATTTGCGTTGGCCACCACTTAGGATTGGCACATTGAGCGAGAGTCCCCAGAAGTTACCATAGAGGTAAGGCTGCGCGGTGTCAAAGAAATTGACCTCGCTGCGTTGCGCTTGTGTTTGAAATGTGATGTAACCCGCTAAACTGGGGAGGTAGGCTGCTTTTTTGGACTTCACGTTGAGGTGTTGCATGGTGAGCCCGCGTTGCACCAATTTATAGTCGATGTTGATGGTGGGATCAAAAGGCGCCATGAGCAATGAGTTGGCATCGCTGGACATGAGCGAATCAACGGTGTCGGTTAGTTCAACCTCATCGGTGATGGGCATGCCGATCGAAAATTTGAGCATCCGCAATGCATTGGCCTGTTGATCTTTTGCGTACGCGATTTGAATCGATAATTGAGAAAGAGCAAGATTCAATTGATCGATGTCTTGTTGCTCGGCATAGCCTGCCTGATAAAGTGCCGTTGTTTCGATAAGGGTTTGGTCTATGCTGGCGCGTGATTTTTCCAATACACCGATGTTCTCGCCCGATACAATGGCGAGATAGTACAACTCACTGACTTGATCTTTGATGTCCTGCTCGGTTTTATCGATGTTGGATTGTTGCAATAGCTCGTAAGCCTTGGAGGCCTCTAATCCAACAAGCCATGTGCCGCTAAAGAGCAATTGAGTGGCTGTAACGCCCAACGTCAAGTTGTAAGGTTGTTGGAAGCGAATGCGCTGCTCATTGGGCCCAAAACTACCCGCGGGTATAATGCTGTAGGGGGCATAAATGTTATGCATGAAAGAGGCCGATCCATCGATTTGAGGCATTCCTGTTGCAATCAATTCTTTTGTGGTTTTGGCGGCCACTTCGGCATCAAATGTGGTGTTTTTAATGGCGAAACTGTTTTTGATGGCATATTCATGGGCCTGTAAAAGACTCAATGGGGTTTGCGCCACCGACGGGTTGGCCATCAAAGCACACATCAGGAATAGCGCAATACCCAAGATGAATGTGGATGATGAGGTTTTCATAAAGTGCTGGTAGTATATTAAGTGTTACGTTTTTTCTGCTTGAGTTTTTGTTCCAAATATTCCAATCCCTTTTCGCTGGCTATGCCGCGAATATGGTATCGGAACATTTCACGGTACACGTCGCTGAATGTGAAGTGCTCGAATGGAAAGATGGACTGATCAAAAATGAGGTCCATTCGCCCAATGTAAAGTTTTATGATCACTTCGGAATTGAAGTCTTTGCGGTAGTAGCCTTCTTTTTGCCCTTTTTTTGTGTTGTGCATCATGCAATCGAAAATCGCTCGATCTCGGTTGTCGCGCAGCGCACGATAGGCTTCCGGATGATACTTCTGCATATCGTACTGCACACTCGGGTGAATGTTCTTCAACAATCCGGTCACAAATTGCACGATCTCAAGCATTTCATCAATGGCGTTCAGTCCCCGTTTGCAAATCTCTTGTATCTCTTGGTCTTCGCGATTGCAGTGCGATGCAACGGCCTTGTATACCAAATCTTCTTTATCGGTGAAGTACTGATAAAGGGTCTTTTTGGAAATGGCCAAATGCCTGGCGAGATCATCCATGTTCACGCTCTTTATTCCAAATTGCATGAAAACTTTGGTCACGTCTTCGAGCAATTTCTGTTCTTTATTCTCAGACATGGCGCAAAGATATATAGGAAAATAAACTATGGAAACAATTTTGTATCAAAAACGTTTCCAATGGTGAAATTGTGTTAAATTGTATTTAAGTCGAATCAAACCGCACCTATGTGTGGAAGGCTTGTGCATAAATGCTGTTTTCTGTAGAGCCAAGCTCGTTAACTTTTAATGCAGTGTTTAACCCATAATTCTGCTGGTCGTATGTTGTATTTGAGTGCGTGTTTGGATTTGTTCTTTCCCCATTATTGCGCGGGTTGCGGTGTATCGTTGCGCCATTTTCAGAAGGCGCTCTGCGTGTCGTGCTTGAGTCAATTGCCAAGAACGGGAATGCACGATCAACCCGATAACCGATTGGAGCGCTTGCTTTGGGGACGGGTGTCGTATGCTTCGGCCTCGGCATTTTTGAGAATGCCAAAAAATGGTGAAGTACATCACATGATCCATGAACTCAAGTACAAAAGCAATCAAGGTATAGGTGTGGAGCTGGGCTATCTCTTCGGAACGGAGCTCAAAGCAAGCCAAAGGATGTCTCACTTTGATTATGTGTTGCCTGTACCGCTGCATCCCAAGCGTCTCAAGGAAAGGGGATACAATCAATGCGATCCGATTGTACAAGGTGTAGCGGAAGCGATGGGAACATACTGCCAAGTGGATAACCTGGTGCGCAAGGCATACAACGCCTCACAAACGCGAATGTCGAGGTACAATCGGTGGCGAAACGTAGAATCGATCTTTCATTTGCGGCAGCCTCAGGTTTTGGAAGACACACATGTTTTGCTGGTGGACGACGTCATTACGACGGGTTCTACCATTGAGGCTTGCGCCAAAGTGTTGAGCGAAGTGCGCAACATTAAGATTTCAGTGGCGTCGATCGCAATTCCCAATGTGTGATTATTCACCAAACCAATGTCGCACGGCATCCATACCGTTGCCATAAAGCATCAGACCGAGCAACAATACCATGCCCACAAGCTGCGATCGTTCCAGAATTTTTTGACTCACGGCCTTACCCGTCAGCATTTCCCAGAGCAAAAAGATGACATGGCCTCCGTCCAATGCCGGTATTGGAAGGATATTCATAAACGCCAGTATAAGTGATATCAGTGCGGTGCGCTCCCAAAAAACTTCCCAGTCCCACTGGGGAGGGAATAGCTTGGCAAATGTGGCAAAGCCGCCCACTTGGGTCGCGCCTTTCTTGCTGAACAAAAAACGAAGTTGACTTGCATAGTCGGTCACTGTGCTCCAAGCTTCTTCCACACCGGCCACAAGAGCACCACCCAAACCATAGCTGATGTGCGTGTACTCAAAGTGTTCCGACGGAGGAACAGAAGCAATGCCCAACTTGCCATCGGCGTCTGTTTGGCAGGCCAACGATAAGGGCTGATTGTTGCGCAGGATATGAACGGTGATCGTGCTGTTTTTGTTCTTTTGAATCTGCTCAACCAAATCGTTGTAATACTCCCCGCGGTAGTCGTTGATTCCGACCACCTGATCTCCCTTCAAAAGTCCGCCAGCTTGTCCTCCGGATTGTTCACTGAATTCGGATATGACAAAGGGTGTGCGTATGCTGAAACATCCCGATTTTACGCCGCTGTCTACCAATAGTTGACCGAAATCTTCGGGCAAGGTCAACTCCACAAAACTGGTATTGCGCATCACTGTGATCTTCTTTGGATCATCAAGCAGCAAGGTCTTATTCACCACCTCTTGACCAGAAGGCTTTACTCCATCGATAGCGTATATTTTGTCGCCGTCCTGAAATCCAAATTGTTTCATAATCGGGTGGCAATGCAAGCCGTAGGTCACTTGGGTAACGTCCAGTGTGTCACGACCCCAAGTGAATAGAATGGCCGCATAAATGGCACAACCAACAATGATATTGACCACCACACCGCCGACCATAATGATCAGTCTTTGCCAAGCAGGTTTCGAACGAAATTCCCACGACTCCGCAGGCTTGTCGAGTTGATCTTTGTCCATGCTCTCG
>CANHSF010000124.1 GCA_947463065.1 Flavobacteriales bacterium
ATGCCCCGTTGTTGCCCGCTGTAGTGCAGCCTAACCGGTTCGCCAGCGATGCAATTCTACCACCTTACCGCAACCAACGATTTATGAAAAAGAAGGCATTGATCACCGGAATTACCGGTCAGGATGGCGCGTATCTCGCGGAATTGTTATTGGCCAAAGGCTATGAAGTGCATGGGGTAAAGCGCCGATCTTCACTCTTTAATACCGATCGCATTGACCATTTGTACCAAGATCAGCATGAACATGGCGTCAACATGATCTTGCACTACGGCGATTTGACCGACAGCACCAACCTTATTCGCTTGGTTCAAGAAATCATGCCCGATGAAATCTATAATCTCGCCGCCCAAAGCCACGTCCACGTCTCCTTCGAAACACCCGAATACACCGCCAATGCAGATGCTACCGGTACGCTTCGTTTGCTCGAGGCCATCCGCATATTGGGGCTAGAGAAAAAAACGAAATTCTATCAGGCCTCCACAAGTGAATTGTACGGCAAGGTGCAAGCGGTGCCACAAAACGAAGAGACTCCTTTCTATCCCCGCAGCCCTTATGCAGTGGCCAAATTGTACGCATATTGGATTGTGCGCAATTACCGTGAGGCTTATGGCATGTTTGCCTGCAACGGCATTCTATTCAACCATGAGTCGCCCTTGCGCGGAGAAACATTTGTAACCCGCAAAATCACTCGGGCTGCCGCCAAAATCCAAATGGGTCTGCAAGACAAGCTCTTCTTGGGCAATGTCGACGCTCAACGCGATTGGGGCCATGCCAAAGATTATGTCGAAGGCATGTGGATGATGATGCAACACGATGAACCCGACGATTTTGTTCTGGCCACCGGCGAGACCTACACCGTTCGTCATTTCTGCAATCTCGCCTTCAAAGAGGCCGGTATCGATTTGCAATGGACGGGCACCGGGGTCGATGAAAAAGCCTTGGATGCCAAAACAGGAAAAGTGCTCATCGAAATTGATCCGCGATACTTCCGCCCTACTGAGGTTGAACTCTTGATCGGCGATCCTACCAAGGCATTCACCAAACTGGGTTGGAAACACAAGCACAGCCTCGAAGAGTTGGTGCGAGATATGGTAAAAGCCGACGTAGCGCTTTTTACCCGCGATCGCTATCTCATGGACGGTGGTCACAAAGTCATGAATTACAACGAATAAACCCTGATTTTAACCTCTGCGGTGGATCGAAGCACTTTGACCCAAACTTCCACAACACTCTACAGCAGATTGCGGCTCGTAGTGAAATGGGGATTCCTTTTTTTTATGCGGCGCATTCAAGTCGCAGGACTGGATCGGGTGCCCCATGACCGACCCGTCATCCTCGTCGCCAACCACCAAAATGCCATGATGGATCCGGTGTTGTGTTGTTGCTTTTTTCCACCCCAACTCCATTGGTTAACCCGAGCCGACGTGTTCAAAAATCCAACCGTCAAAAACTTGCTCACCAATTTTAATATGTTGCCGGTATACCGTGAGCGCGATCGGGTAGGCGATATGCAAGCCCGCAACCAAGAGATTTTTGAAATCATCTACCAACGGCTTCAACACAATGCCATCATTTGCCTTTTCCCAGAAGGAACTCACCGCGGAAAAAAACAATTGATGCCCCTTAAAAAAGGAGTAGTGCGCATGGCAACAGGTGCAATTGAAGCAGGTGTGCAAAATGCCATCGTTCTTCCCGTTGGTATCGATTATGAAGATTACTACAATTACCGCAAAGACGTTTTGATCGTCGTTGGCGAGCCCATTCCGCTAGCCTTATACGAAGCCTCGCTGCAAAGCGATTCGGCTCGAACCCAAAACGTATTGCTGCAAGATATCCGAAGCGCCATGCGCAAAGTGATGGTGGACATCGACCATGACCACGAATACGATGTGCTCATTGGTCTTCGCCCATTGATCAACGAAATTGCGGGGGGCGATCTGCTGCACCAGTTCAACTTCTACCACACATTGCTTGAGCAATTGGCCGCCCAAAGCCCATCGGCAGCGGCCATTCAAACCAAAGGCAAACATTATCTGGAACTGCTTCATGCCATTGCCGGGGACGACGCTCTGCATCCCGAAAGTCAACAACACCAAACATTGCCCGTGTTGCTTGCATTGCCCGTTGCCGCTATTGGCGCGCTTTTCTTTTTACCGCTCTATGCCCTCATCGAACGGATTCAGAAAAAATTGGTCAAAGACCCTCTTTTCATCAACTCCATACGCATCGTTGGGTGGACCTTCCTGACTCCCTTGTACTTGCTCATTGCAGCTGGACTCCTATCCATTGGCCCTTTGGCGTGGTGGCAATCCATCCTTGCAGTTGTTGGTCTCGCGCTTGCCGGCCGCCTGAGCTTATGGTGGAATCACCGATTCCGCGCATTGCGCTATGCTTGGCATTTGTCAAAAATGAAACGCACACAACCCGACACCTTTGGACGTTATGCAGCTGCGCGCAAAGACATCATCGATCTTGTTCAGGGCATTGCGGAGCAGTTTCCGCACATCAAAACCAAAGGTCACTAGATCGAATCGGCCAAGCCGGTAGGGTTCATGCAACACTTCCGTTTCTAGCATTGCACAGGTCAATGACGCGCATCGAGCCAAGCCGCCGCTTGCATCGCTCATGACCTCAAAACCTATGCATCACAAGGACTTTGGACAACCCCATTTCTCGCGGTTTCATGCCAAATCCGCAACTTGTTTATATTTGTTGGCCGCTTTATACGTTTTACAGCTCAATGGCTTTGGGCTTCATCAATTTTCAATATGTACAAAAGAATCAACGGACTTCAACACATCGGTGTCGCCGTCCAAAACATGGATCTATCTCTGCGCTTCTACCGCACTTTCTTCGGTCTGGACATCCCGTTTTTTGACAGTGTTCAGCCCGCTCCATTGATGGATGTTTATACCAACAACAGCACCATCACCAAACGCGCTAGCATGATCATGAACCTTCAAGGCGGTTGTGCCATTGAGGTGATTCGCCCCACATCCTTCGAACCCCAACCCGCCATGCACGCGGCAGTAGGTGATTTGGGCATCTGCATTACGCAGGTCAAATGCAAAAACATTCGGGCATCGCACGAATTTTGTAAAGCCCACCAAGCGCCAGGATTGACCGATATCAGCACCGATCCACTCGGAAGAGCCACGTTTTTTATTCAAGATCTCGATGGACTGCATTGGCAATACATCGAAAGCAACCAATGGTACACCCAAAACAAACACCATAGTGGTGGCGTGATTGGCTGTTCAGTTGGTGTTTCCGATATGGATGAAGCCCTGCGCTTGTATGCTGGTGTGCTCGGTTTTGATAAAGTGCAGCACGACAGCAGTGCAAACTTCAGCGATTGGAAACAACTGCCCCACGGCGCGCAGCGCTACCGCCGTGTGATCCTAGCACAAAGCGCCCAGCCCGGAGGTGGATTTGCAAAAGTGACCGGCACCAACTACATCGAACTGGTGCAAGCCCTCGACCGCAAACCGGCCTATCTTTTCGAAAATCGCATCTGGGGCGACAGCATGTTTGCCCATATCGGCTTTGATGTCAAAGGCATGAAGGCCATTGGCAACGATTTAAAAGAGGCTGGCTATCCGTTTACTTGTGACAGCAATGATGCACTCAGCATGGGACAGACCAAAGTGCATTGCACGTACATCCACGACAAGGACCGCACACTCATCGAAATGATTGAGGTGTATAAGGTGCCCATTATTGAAAAATGGGGCATCTTCCTCGATGTCGAAAAACGCGATCCGCTCAAGCCATTGCCCGACTTCATGCTCAAAGCCCTGCGCTTCTCGAGGGTCAAGGACAAGTGATTCCCGTTCACTCGAATCCTGCAATACCGCCCAATATGTATGGGTCTGGGGTTGTATAGGTACTAACTAACCCCATATACAACCAATGAAAAAAAATTGTACTCCTTTGCTGCTGGCTTTTAGCTAGCCAACACAGTGTCAGCAAAAACATCCATATTCAATAAAAATAAAAGATCATCGCATCAGCTCGCAAACGATTGAAAAATCTGACAAAAGCACGGATCGGTTTATTCACTTCGTTTTGGAAGCCTATGGTCCGATTGTGATAAAATCGCTTGCACAATTTTCTTGACAAAGCGTCATTGACTCTACCATTGGCACCCTCCTGAACATGGTCAAAGATCTCCGAAAAGGCTCTAGCCCAACACGCCATGCATCATTTCGCTTGCTTTTGACGATGAATTTTTCGATCGCCGTGCATGCAAAGGATGCATGAATTGTCTGCAAAACTCTAAGCGCCCTGCAGAAATCAAGACCATTTGGATCATCGGGGATTAACTCTTAATCTGATCAATGGATTGGATAGAAAATAAAAAACCGAGCAAATGCTCGGTTTTTTATTGACGCATTACCGTACGATCATTCGATCTTATAATAAGTCTCGTCGTTGGCATCGTAAAAGAAGCTATGCTGCATATTGTTGCCAAAAAAAGTGGCCATCTCACTGCCCGTTGTAAACTTTTCATCGATATTCGGCGTCACCTGTTGCACCATGATTTTGTTTGCACCTTCGCGATTGATGCGGTAAAAATAATACGTTGCATATGAGGTGTCCTCCGTGTCTTCGCGCAAACTCAAAAACAAGACCCCTTTGATCTCGGTCAAATTTCCTACATACGGCGTATTCGTGCCCTCTGCACCGTCGTACCCCGGTTCGTGCTTGACAATGGACAATTCACCCGAACTCAACTTCTTTACGGTTAGGTAATTGTCTGGAGAGCCGCTGAGCTCCCACTTGCCGGCAAATCCTTCGTTGAGTTTAGAATTGACCGAAGAAAGCGGAATTTCGCTGCTGTATGGACAACCCACCAGAAACACAGCCAAGCTGATCATCGCGCTGAATAAAATAAATCCCTGTTTTTTCATTGTTGCTTTTGTTTTGATTGCACCACAAATGTGACGCTGTTTTGCACCTTCCCTATAGGGTATTGCACGTATTTTTGGGTATTAACGCTGAATTTGCAATCACAGAAAACACAATTTACTAATTATCAATGTTTTAATATTTCCCTGTTTTTCGTAAATTCACCACTGGCGCTACAACTATTTGAACTCACGCCTCGTCTTAACCTTCGAATGTCGGCCCACAAAATGAAACATGGTCTAATTGGTTTGTTGTTCGTTTGTCTTTGTGCTCTTGCGCAAGGGCAAGCCGAATTTGTACAAAACAAAGGTCAATGGCCCATGCAAGCTTCTGCCGGTTGTGTATTGCCCAATGGATTCTTATGGCTTGAAAACAATGGCTTCACCTATCAACTCGTGGATCCTGCAGCACACCGCGCTTTGCACCCCAGTCGCGAAAGCCGCCCCGATCAACTGCGCACCCACGCGTTCAAAACCCATTTCAGCGGGGCATTGGTACCCACAGTGCTTCCTTTGAAACAGCGCACGCCGTATTACAATTATTACATCGGCAGCGACCCTTCCCAATGGGCCAATCACTGTTTGTCGTTCGAACAAATCAAATATCAAAATCTTTATCCGCAAACCGACTTGCTCGTCTACAGTGCCAACGGATCCATCAAATATGACTTCATCCTGCACCCGGGCGCGGACTTCCAAAACATCGCAGTGGCCTACGAAGGCGTGGATACCCTATCCTTGCGCAACGATCAAGTGGTGATCCACACATCGGTGGGCGATGTGATCGAAAGCAAGCCTTTTGCTTATCAACTGATCGATGGCAAAATCATCGAAATCACCTGCTCATACATCTTGGACCAGAACACGGTGCGCTATGCCGTGGGCGAATACAATCCCGCATACGATCTGATTATCGATCCTGAAATTGTATTCTCCACTTTCATCGGTGCGTCCTCCAATAATTTTGGATTTACCGCAGCCGACGATTCACAGGGCAATTTGATCTCCGGAGCCGCTGTTTTTGGCAACAGTTATCCCACCACCTTGGGTGCTTTCAGCTCGAGTTTTGTGGTCTTCAATGGCAATTACATCGATGTAGCCATCTCCAAATTTTCTCCCGATGGCAGCCAATTGCTTTACAGCACCTACTTGGGCGGTGAGCGCATCGAAACTCCTCACAGTATCGTATGCGACGATTGGGACAATTTTTTTGTCATGGGATCCACAGGTAGCGCCAACTTCCCCACCACAGCGGGAGCCTATGAAAACAATTTCAATGGTGGCCCAACCTTGGACATGTCCAATTTCTTCACCAGTTCTCACCCTTCCGGTTGCGATTTTTTTATCAGCAAATTCTCCAACGATGGCCAACTCGACGCCAGCACATACATGGGCGGATCGGGCAACGATGGCCTCAATACCGGTGATCAATTGTACTACAACTACGGCGATATATTTCGGGGTGAAATCAATGTCGATGCGGCCAACAACATCTATGTTGCTAGTCTAACCCTGAGCAATGACTTCCCTACCACATCCTTTGGATTTCAACCCAACTACGGAGGTGGCGCTTGCGATGGCATTGTCTTTAAGATGGACAACAATCTGCAAAGCTTGATGTGGAGCAACTACGTCGGAGGCAATAGCACCGAAGCCTGTTATGCCATCGAGTTCAATGGAACGGACGAAATCATCATCGCTGGTGGAACCAAAAGCAGTAATTTTCCGCATGTCGGAAATGGCGTTGACAACACCTTTGGCGGCGAAACCGATGGCTTTGTGCTTCGCATCTCTACGCTAACTTTCAATCTGGTGGCCGGCACTTTCTTTGGCACTTCGTCGTACGATCAAATCTATTTTGTACAAACCGATCTGGAAAACAACGTCTATGTGTGTGGTCAAACCGCTGGCCATATCGACATCACTCCGGGATGCTATGGCCAAGACAATAGCGGCCAATTCATCGCCAAATACAATCCTACACTCACCAATCTGATTTGGGCCACCACCATTGGAACCGGCAGCGGTGAGATTGATATTTCTCCTACGGCTTTCTTGGTCAGCGATTGCAATCAAATTTACATGAGCGGCTGGGGCGGAGAGACCAACCAATACTGCGGCTCGTTCTATTCGTGTTACGCCGCATTCAGCACCACCAACGGCTTACCCATTACCGACGATGCCTTTCAATCGGACACCGATGGAAGCGATTTTTATCTCTGTGTATTGGACGCCGATGCCACTTCTCTCGATTATGCCACCTACCTCGGAGGTCCGTTGAGCAGTGAGCATGTCGATGGTGGAACCTCGCGATTCAATAAAAACGGTACCGTATTTCAAGCAGTATGCGCCGGATGCCAGAGCTATGATGACTTCCCTTCTACTCCGGGAGCATGGAGCAGCACCAATCCAAGCAGTGGCTGCAATTTGGCTGTGTTTCGATTTGATCTTGGTATTCTCAATGCGGAGATCGACATCACTGCACCCGATATCATCTGCACGGGAACTCCGGTCCTCTTTAACAACTTCAGCAATGGCGCAGACCAATACGATTGGGACTTTGGTGATGAATCCGGCTCCACACTCTTTGAACCTACACACGCCTTTGATCAAGCCGGCACCTACACGATAACCTTGGTCAGCAGCACCATCAACGACTGTTTGCCACCCGATACCGCACAAATCTCTATCACGGTATTGGAAGGTGTAGAACCTGCCATTGAACCCATCGAACCTGTGTGCATTGGACAGCAAGTTCAGTTGCAAGCATATGGTTCTTCCAACTTGTTTTGGTTGCCCAATCCTGCGCTCAGCGCAACGGATCTGCCCAATCCAACGGTCACTGTGGCCGAAGCAACCACATTGACTTTGGTCGACTTCAATGCTTGTGAAAGCGACTCCGTAGATATCTCTTTGGAATTGTACATTCCCGAAACCGATATCTCACCGCTGCAAACCATTTGCTTTGGCGAAAGCGTACAACTGACCGCATCGGGTGGTGCCTTTTACCTTTGGTCACCCGCCACTGGTGTAGATGATGTGACTAGCCCAGCACCTTGGTTCAGTCCAACCGAAACCACCACCTACATCGTGGCCATTACCACAGCAGACAATTGCACCGTTGAGGAATCGGTGGGCATCAATGTGGTCAATGATTTTCCCGGGGGGAATGTCTACGATGATCTCACCGTCTGCTATGGCAACACCGTATACATCAATGCCATTGACGGCTGGACCTACAATTGGTATCCGTCTGCTACATTGACCAATCCCAATGTGTCCAATCCAGGAGCCAGTCCGCTGCAAACAACCACGTATTTTGTGGACATCACCAACATTTGCGGTGAAGGCACCGACCAAATCACAGTGCATGTGATTCAACCCGATGTCATTGCCTCGCCCGGAGGTACCATCTGCGCGGGCAATAGTTTTGAAGCTTCGGCCATTGGGGCGGTCTCTTATACCTGGCAGCCCATCAGCCTCGCATCGCCCGCATTCGAAGCGCAAACGGCTCTCTCGCCGCTGACGTCGACCATGTTCACAGTAACCGGCATTGACGAAAACAATTGTGCTGCTGTGGATAGTGTATACGTGCAGGTACTCGAATCGCCTATGGTGGACGCCGGTCCCGACCAATACTTCGATTACCCGGGCGAGGTGCCATTGTTTGGCAATAACTTCGGATTGCAATACTACTGGTACCCCGCCGAGGGATTGAGTTGCACCGATTGCCTTTACCCGATGGCCTCTCCTGATCAACCCACCATCTACCATTTGGTGGTGAGCGACGGCAACGGTTGCATTGCTGAAGATGAAGTATTGGTCAAACCTTTTGCACCGCTTTATGTACCCAATACTGTAACGCCCAACAATGACGGCATCAACGATGTGTTTTTTGCCGTGACCGATTATGCCGAAGGATTTCGCATGCGGATTTTTGATCGTTGGGGCAATAAAATTTTCGAAAGCCAAAACCCACAAGAGGTTTGGGTACCCTCCGTAAACGGTACGCACTATGTCCAAAACGATGTGTATCTCTGGGTCGTGCAATACAATACACCAGAAGGTGCCCAAGAAGTCACCGGCCACGTCAATGTCCTTCGCTGATGCCAGAATCCGCGCTGCTTTGATTTTACAACACGCATGGACAATATTATTGGTGGATTAACATCATTCTTGACTGCTGCATTTTATCTTCGCTGCGCCTTTCAACAACCAATGCTATGAAAAAACCTTACATCCTACTAACGTTTGTCGCCTGTTTCTTTGCTGTTCATTTCGTTCAAGCACAAAACAATGCATGGCGCGGCGCCATGGGAATCACCGTAGGCACCAGTCAATACCGCGGTGATCTTGCCAATGATTTCTACCGACTGCGTTCGATCAATCCGCTTTTTGGCTTGAATTACGAACACCATCTATCCCCCCGAATAAATCTTCAAGGCCGCGTTTGGATGGGCAATTGGAGCTACGAAAGTGAATCCGGAAATGCTTTTGGCGCAGACATGTTTACCGGCCAAATCATCGGAAAAGTCAAACTGCGCGCCGCAAAAAAACCCCTCTGGATGCCGTATGCATTTGCAGGTATTGGTTTCAATCACATGGCCAATTGGACGCTGGAAGACCGCAATGGCTTGCTGCTTTACAATGCCTCCAACGGTGCCGCATTGAACAGCAACGACTACAACCGCTTTATTGGCACTGTGCCTATTGGTATAGGAATTCAATTCAAAATCCACGACCGCGTATTCATAAACATCGACGAAACTTTCTCGTTGCAAGGCGAAAAAGGATGGGATGGGGTGATTGGCGACATCAACGACCAAATGCTCACACACAGCGTTGGTTTGGCCTTTGGTCTCTTTGCTTGGAAC
>CANHSF010000125.1 GCA_947463065.1 Flavobacteriales bacterium
GTGGAGCGGATCAATCGAAAAGATAAAAAAGGAGTCGGATTCCTCATTCATAACGAAGATACCGCGCGATTCTTCATGGTGCATCGCCACCCCAAGACGAAGGCTATTTCGAGTTATTCCTACACCATCGCGCGTCAGGAAAGTTTAGGCTACGAAGGCGCAGTGATGTTGGAGGGCAAACCCAACCCAAAGGTTTGGAGCATTCTGCCGATCGACTACAAGAGCCTTACCTTCTTAATTCAAGAAAAGGTCTACGATGCCACGAAAGCCGATCAACCCACCTTCAGTAAGATGAGTTTTCATAGTGCAGCCTTCCCCATGAACAAGCCCATAGTATTCAGCACGCCAAAAACGAATAAGACGTATGCACATGCTTTTTATTTCGAGGAGTATGAGCATCGCATCTACAAGGCGCTGGAAGCAGTGTCGTCGGGAAATGCCGACAAATCGGATATCGACATCCACGACATGGGTGTGTTGTTTAGCCAATCCGATACACCCGTTACGCCAGAGCAATGCATCTTGCGAGGCCCCATTGTGTTCACCGATTATGACAATGACCAAGATCCTGAATTGTCCATGGTGTATGTGAGCGCCGGAAAAATTCTGTCCTTGGAAACTTTCGAACTCCAAGCTGACGGTATCGTGCAAGTGCCCAACGCCAAGATGTGGTCGATCATCACAAAACGAAAAGCCGTTTATCAAATGCTCAGTTATAGTTTGCAGAGCGCGTTGATGCAACAATCCATCGAGGCCGATTTGTATTCGTATGACGAAGTGATGGGGGTAGAAGCAGATTATGACACGTATGGTGGATACCCAGGTGAGTACATGGTGATGGACGAACCTATGGTTCCTATGGAAGAGTCTTATGGCACCATCGAAGAACCTGAGCCCGTGACCCAGAAGGCGCAATTCAAAGGCGGCGAGCAGGCCATGAAAAAGTTTATTCAAACCAATCTCAAGACGCCCGCTGACACCAAAACGAAAGTCACCGTTTATGTTTACTGCAATGTGCATTCTGATGGGCGACTGGCGATCCAAAAAACAGTCAACTCCAATGGATTAAATGATGCCTACACCGCAGAAGCCAAACGCGTGACCCAACTAATGCCTGCATGGGAGCCAGCCAAACGCAGTGATAGGCCGACAACGGACCAAGTTGTCATACCGTTTGAGTTTGACAAAAAGTAATTCAATTCGCTTGTCAGGGCTCTGTATAGCACAGAAAGAAAGCCGTTCTGCGAAGAGACAAAAACCCCTATTTTTGCGGCGATAAAAGAAATCGATCTATGAATCCAATTCAAATGGTGGACCTCAAGGTTCAATACCAAAACATCAAAGCTGAGGTAGATGCAGCATTGCAAAATGTGATGAACAACACAGCGTTCATCAATGGACCTGAGGTGAAAGCGTTTCAGGAAGAATTGCAGAGCTACTTGGGTGTAAAACATGTCATTCCCTGCGCCAATGGTACAGATGCACTGCAAATCGCTATGATGGCTTTGGACCTGCAACCGGGCGATGAGGTCATCACGGCATCGTTTACCTATGTGGCCACTGCCGAGGTGATCGCGCTATTGAAACTCAAACCTGTTTTGGTGGATGTGGATCCCCATACCTTTAATATCGATCCAGCGGCGATTGAAAAAGCCATTACACCCAAAACCAAAGCCATTGTTCCCGTGCATTTGTTCGGCCAATGCGCAGACATGGATCCGATTTTGGAGATTGCGCGTAAGCATAATCTATACGTGATCGAAGATACCGCGCAAGCCATTGGAGCGAAATACACCCATCGTGATGGAAGTGTAAGCACAGCGGGCTGCATGGGCCATATTGGTGCTACAAGTTTTTTTCCGAGTAAAAATTTGGGCTGTTATGGTGATGGCGGCGCCTTGTTTACCAACGACGATCAATTGGCCGACAGCATGCGCATGATTGCCAACCACGGTCAAAAGGTGCGTTATTATCACGATAGCATTGGAGTAAACTCGCGTTTGGACTCGATGCAAGCAGCGATCTTACGCATCAAATTGCGCAAATTGGATGAATATACTGCAGCACGCAATAAAGCGGCCGATTTTTATGATCGCGCTTTTGCCGATGTGCCGCAACTTACAACACCTGCGCGCGCCACAAACAGCACGCACGTATTTCATCAATATACTTTGGTGAGTTCAGGGATCGATCGTTTCAAGATGCAAGAATATCTTGCGAGCAAAAACATTCCATCGATGGTATACTACCCTGTGCCATTGCACATGCAAAAGGCTTACACCGATCCACGCTACAAAGAGGGCGATTTTCCGATTACCGAAGAATTGTGCAAACACGTGATCTCCTTGCCAATGCATACGGAGTTGACCCAAGAACAGCTCGATTACATTGTACAAGAAGTGAAAGCCTTTGTAGGTCAATAACCTTATGCGCAAAGCCGAAAAAGCGGAATACATCATGACGGAGTTGCAAAAACTCTATCCTGAAACACCTGTTCCACTCGATCATTACAGTGCATACACGTTGTTGATTGCTGTGTTGTTGTCGGCACAATGCACGGACCTCCGTGTCAATCAGGTGACTCCTGCCCTATTTCAATTGGCCGATACCGCGCCAAAAATGGCTCAGCAAGATGTCAAAGCCATTGAAAATATCATTCGTCCGTGTGGATTGTCGCCTGCCAAAAGCAAAAATATCTTAGCGCTCTCCCAGCGATTGACCAACGAATTCCAAGGCGAAGTACCCGAAGATTGGGAGGTATTGGAGTCGCTACCGGGTGTTGGACACAAAACCGCTTCAGTGGTCATGTCGCAA
The DNA here is from genome assembly GCA_947463065.1 of Flavobacteriales bacterium. Lineage (GTDB taxonomy): Bacteria > Bacteroidota > Bacteroidia > Flavobacteriales_D > Sanyastnellaceae > CANHSF01. Next base: position 2,815 of record CANHSF010000125.1, read on the forward strand.
TGGTTCGGACATCCTGCCTTTCCCGTTGACACGCATATCCATCGCTTGATGTATCGCTGGGGCTTGAGCAATGGTAAAAGTGTGACCCAAACCGAACGCGATGCAAAGAAACTATTTCCCGAATTCAAGTGGAACGCTTTGCATTTACAGATCATCTTTTATGGCCGCGAGTATAGTCCTGCACGTGGCGCACGAGAAGAAAAAGACTACATCACAATGCACGTGGCAGGCAAAATAAAACAATTGACATGAGTGAAATCAAATACCGTTATGGATTTCGCAACAACTACAGAAGGTCGATTCCACTGACCGAAATGTGGTTGAAAGACCTCGCTGATTTTTTTACCAGCTTGCGCTATCGTATTTACCATGGCGGCCAATTGCCGACGATTGTTGCTTACCCTGATTTTCCGAGCAAACGAACGACGCTCTATAAAATCGCCAAGCGCTTGAAATACCGTTTGACCAACAAACCCATTGAGGCGGATATCGTGATTTATTTTGAAGACATCACCTTGGGCAGCACGCAATCCATTGAACGCTATTATGGCAATCGCCGCATCATCAATGGCCAATGCACCGACATCTCCAAGAAAAAAGTAGAAGAGGCACATGCCAAAGTCTTGGGCTATACGACAGCTATCGACCCGACCACACACGTGGGAAAAGCGTTGGTGAAAAGCGATGAAAATGCAAAACACGATGGTGTGGTTATACAATGTCCAATTTCCGAAATTGAGGATGGTAAAGTGTATCAGATCATCATAGACAACACCCACTCCAACGGTGACGCCGTCGACATGCGTGTCCCCGTTTATGGCAACACCATCCCATTGGTCTATCGCAAGTACAAAAAACCAGAAGTCCGCTTTACCAATGCGGTGCATCGTACGACCATGCATCCCACTGAAACGATGTTGAGCGAAGAAGAGCAGAAGGCTATCATCGCATTTGCGCAGGAAATGAGAGCCGATTGGTGTGAGCTCGATGTGTTGCGCGACAACACCAGCGGAAAAATCTATATTGTTGATTTGAATAAAACAGCTTATGGGCCGCCTGCTGAGTTGAAGGAACAAGAAGAGGCCATCACCCTTTTGACCCGAGCCTTTCAATCTGCTTGGATGACATCGGCGGCGACGTAGCGGTGATGCATTCACCGAATCAGCTTCGAACCTCAACAAAGCGAGTCGCACACTGGATGCTGATGGGATATCGTGTATCTTCGACTCATTAAATCTTAACCCATGAAACATCTTGGCATTCTACTGTTGTGTTGGTCCATAAGTGTATGCTGCTGGTGCCAGACGACTCCAACATCAAAAATCATTCTCAAGAACAAAGACATCTTGACTGGCCAAATCATAGAGATGAAGCCGGGCGAATATGTGAAACTTGAAATTGTGGGCAAGAATGTCCTGACGATACCGTACACCGAAATCGCGCAAATCATTTTGGACGCTTCTGCCGAGGCGACAGAACCCGAGCCGACACAACCGCGGAAGGCGACCACATCGAACAAAGAAAAGACCGCTTTAAAAAACTTCTACTTTGAAACCATCAATGAAGTTAGTCTAGGCCTAGGAATGGGCAAAGTATACGGATTTGACATGGGGCCATTTGGCGGCCAATTGGTCAACCAAGACACTTATGGGGGATTTTATACCGTGAATGGCGTAGGATATAAAAAGATGTTGTTTGCAGGGATTGGCATCGGCATTTTGGGTCACAGTGGATATTCCGACGACAACAATGATTTTGGTTACTCCCTGCCCTTTACATTGGATTTGCGTTATCGCCCGCTACCCACCAAGCAGTTCAGCCCATTGGTTATGATTGGCACAGGCATGTCCTACTACGAAGGCAGTATCGGTACCTTTACCATGCTATCGGGATTGGGTTTGAGCATTCGCTTTCAAGAAAGATTTGACGCCCAACTCCTGTTGACCCATCACTACGACCGTTTCTCCCCGCAACTCAGTGTGGAGAATGGCATCCTCGAAGATGTATTCAATGGGGTCTATGTCAATTATGGTGGTGCTCGTATTGGAATTTCCTACCGCCTGTAAGCCTACTTTTTATCCAAGGCGCTCAAAAATTTGCGATCCACGTAGAAGGTTCCAAAGGGAATCATGCAGGCCAGAAGCACCTTCCAGGTCAATCGCCAAAACGACCATTTGTGTTCGATGGATACATAAAGGGCCGAAACGATAAAGAGCAAAAACAACACGCCGTGAATGGGGCCAATGACCTTGACCCCTGTGGGCCATGCTGCAAACCATTTGAGCGGAACAGCGATCAACATGAGTAAGATGAGCGAAGTGCCTTCCAAAAAGCCCAATATGCGCAGTTGGCCAATAGCGGTTTTTATATTCATGGCGGCAAAAATAAATGCAAGAGCATCAAATAGCCCACGAAATGAAGAAATCTCTTGGATATTCGACCCGAAACCCGCATTGGAATTCTCCATTTTTTATTTTTAGAAGGCCAAATGCATTAAATTTATCCCTTGCATTCATGCTTTGTCGTTTCTTGCAGGCAACTTTTGAGCTGATCTTGCATCATTCAAGACAACGCACAATTGCTCTAAACCCCATTGCAATGAAACAAACTATGTTCGCGGCCCTGTTGGCCATCCTCTTCTCTTTGGATCGCGGCAGCCTCATCGCTCAAGTGGAACCGGCTTTTGTATCCAAGGCCTTTCACATCGATAACAATGTTTCCTTTACCGAATTTGAGGTGAAAACATCTTTGGATGAAGTGAAAATCATGATTGAGCAGTTAGAAAAATGCGGCTCATACATTCACGCCAGCTACATCAAGACGGAACAGGGTTATCTCATCATTCTTCGCATTGAAGAGCAAACTGGACCAGAATATGTGGCCAAGCTAATGATGGTGCTTGGTGTAAACCATTATACGTGGAACAATGAGCGAAAAGACATCGCACAGTTGGAGGCAGACTTGCTTCAGCATTAATCAAATGAACGGAGTCATGCAAAAAAAACTAAGCCTAGTCGTTATTGGTCTTGCTGCCGCTTTTGCGCTATCGGCACAAATCAATGCCGGTACAGATACCACGATATGCGTACCTGTTCCTATCGCGCTTAGCGCTGACGTGGATGGAATTATGGGCACAACAGCATACACCGTCGCAAGCACCACTTGGTCTCCCGAAGTCATTGCGGGAACAAGTATCAACCTCAATGATGATCAAGTGAGTGACGCACAACCCATCGGTTTCTCTTTTTGCTTTTTCGGTAATTCGTACACCCAATTCTATATCGGATCGAATGGTTGGATTGGCTTCACGTCAGGACAGGCCACCACATTTGCTTCACAGACCATCCCCAACACCGGAGTAAATGTACCGAAAAACTGTATCATGGGCCCTTGGCAAGATTGGCATCCTGGAACAGGCAACAACGTGGGCAACTACATCAGATACCAAACGGTTGGTGTAGCCCCCAATCGCAAACTGATCGTGACTTGGGACAACGTACCCATGTATTCATGCATCAATAATCTCGGGCGGTTTCAGATCGTGTTGTTTGAGACCACCAATCTTATCCGCAACAACATTTTCAATAAACCTTCATGCAGTTGGGCATCTGGCAATGCCACCCAAGGCATACACAACTCGACCGGCACTGTTGCTTATACCGTTCCTGGCCGAAACTCATCCAACTGGACCACCACCAATCAATCGTGGGAGTATATCCCTAGCGGAGTGACGTGGACCCAAAACGGTATACCCATTGGAAATACAATGAACCTTACCGTCAATCCAACCCAAACAACCACCTATGTGGCCACCGTGGCACTTTGCAATGGCACTACTTATTCGGACGATATCGTGGTGACCGTGGGCAGTGAGGTTGACTTTAGTTCATCGCAAATTGTGCCCACCAATTGTTCGAACCAAGTGGGCAGTATTGATGTGCAGTTTGACTCCAACAGCGCTGGACCATTTACCTATACGTGGGAAGGAATTGAGGTGAACAGCAGTGTGCTTGAAAACCTCGATGACGGCACCTACAACGTGGTGGTCACCGACGAAAGCAACGGCTGTACCTACGATGCAAGTTTTATTGTTGCTGTCAATTCAACCTTGGATATCGTAGCAACCGACACCGACATCAGTTGCAATGGCGCCAATGACGGTTCTGCTGGGGTGATCGCAACGAGCGATTTTCCAGGCTTCACGTATCTCTGGTCGGACCCACTGGCACAAACCACCCCAACGATCGAAAATCTTGGACCGGGCCTATATACTGTTGATGTCACCGATGCCGATGGATGCAGCGCGTCTGCTATCATTGTGATTTCGGAACCATCGGCGTTGAACGTGAACTTCAGTCAAACGCCCATTTCGTGCCCCGGTGGACAAGATGGCAGCATTAGCGCTTTGCCCTCGGGCGGTGTCGGCAACTACAGCCTTTTGTGGGAAGGCAATATCTTGGGCAATACCTTGAGCAACCTTGCCGAAGGGGAATACACCGTAACTGTGTTCGATAACAACGGCTGTCAATTGGAAGCCACATCGTTTATCGATGACCCCGAACCCATCTCTGCCGTATTTATCGTCAATGCCCCAAGTTGCGCGGGCATTGAAGATGGAATTGTCTCTGCTCAAGGCACAGGCGGAACGGGACCATATACCTATTTCTGGCCCAGCAACGGAACAGTAGGAGCAATAGTCGATGGATTGACAAGCGGCGATTACGACGTGTATATCACCGACAACAACCTTTGTGTTGATACGGCTGTTGTTTCTATCTCACCCGTGCTGGAACTTCAAGTGGACATCACCGCTGTTCAACCCGATTGTTTTGGCAACAGCAACGGTTCGATTGCGCTGGTGGTGTCGGGCGGCACAGCCGAATACAGCTATCAATGGAATGACGCCGATAGTTCGACTACATCCTCCATCAGCAATATCGCCGCAGGATTGTACAATGTCCTGATCGAAGATGCCAATGGATGCCAAGGTGATGTGGAGATCCTATTGGAACAACCCGCACCACTTGAAGTAGCCATTGCAGCGCAAAACCCCTTGTGCAATGCAACCGCGACGGGCGCCATTGACTTGGTGCCAACAGGAGGAACAAGCCCGTACGATGTGGATTGGGCGGGCAATCAAAACGGATTGTCCATTTCAAACTTGAACGATGGCAACTACAGCTTTACGCTCACAGACAGCAATGGCTGCAGCGTGTCGGGAAGCACACAGCTCATAGATCCATCGCTGCTCGAAGGAAGCATGCAATTGGCCAATGCGTTGTGCAACGGCACTGCGACAGGATCGGCTACAGCAACCGTGGAAGGAGGTACATTGCCCTACAATTTTGAATGGTCGCAAAACACCAATGCCATTTATTTCAACAACAACCTCAGTGCAGGACAGCAATCTGTAACCGTCACCGATGCCAACGGATGCGCATTAACCATCAACTTTGTGATTGATCAACCCGATGCACTGAGTGGAACCATTACAACCGAACAGGCATCGTGCGGCCAAAACGATGGCAGTGTCGCCCTCTCTGCAGACGGAGGATTCCCGCCCTACACCTATTTTTGGAACAACAATGCCAGTACCAATACCACCTTTGGCGGACTGGCCGCAGGATCCTACACCATGGTTTTGGAAGATGCCAATGGATGTTCGACCACGCTGAATTATAGCGTTTCAGAAATACCTGTCGAAGCTTCCTTCATCACCAATGTGGAAGAGGGATTTACGCCCTTGGAAGTGGAATTCATCAATACCAGTTCAGGCGCCAACAGTTATGTATGGGACTTTGGAGATGGATCCACACCAGTAGTGACCACATCGACCGATCCGGTTTATCACATCTACTCAGAAGAAGGCAATTTCAGCGCCGTGCTTTACGCCACATACAACGGCGATTGCGAGAGCATTGACTCTTTGAGCATATTGGCTTATCAATTGTCGTTGATTGTGAAAGTCCCCAACGTGGTATCACCCAATGCGGACAACAACAACGACACATTTAGAATATTGAGCGAAAATTTGCAGACCTTGGAGGTCTTGATTTTCGATCGTTGGGGTCGTCAGGTTGCTGAGTTGAAGCGCCCGGATGACGAATGGAGTCCAACGGATCAAGCTGATGGCACTTATTTCTATACACTACAAGCCAAAGGATTTGATGGTAAAACATTTGAATTGGAGGGCAGTATAACTGTGGTGAGGTAGTCACTCAAAACATTAAAACAGCATTTTCCCCCTTCGGCGTACGGAGGGGGATTTTTTTTGGTTCGCACAGCCAAATCCGAAAAACCGCATAGCAGTTTCCTAAGCCAACAATTGTCCATTCAGGGGCAAAAACCGAGTTCAAAGGACAAATATTATGGACAATTGCCCTTCCGCATTGAATTGGAATATCCTACCTTTGCGGCGTCGAAATCAATGTATATTTCGATCATGCAATTCCGTTCCATTAAAAATTTACATCATGTCATCATCATCTATGGTTCAAGACACTTACAGCAATGAACTGAAGGTCTATGTCAATCAAGAAAAAGCTGCACTTGACTTGCTCAACAGTGTCGGCAAACTCCTTTTCGACAAAAGCATCGAATTGGTATTGTTTAGAAATCACCTCGTGGACATCAACGCCACCGAGGTTATTCGTTTGCACAAATACGCCGGCGAGGTGGTGGGCAAACCGATCAGCATTTTTGACACCGCTGATTTGGCCCGCGAACTTTACACCATGGAATTGGCTCCGGCGAAAATAGATATCGGAAAATTGGCCAGCGAATGGTTGGCCGAACGCGACCAC